>CBFHIH010000008.1:0-30066 GCA_965655955.1 Candidatus Midichloriaceae bacterium
ATCTTAATAAGAATAGGAGCAAGGGTAAGATAAAAATAACACTGACAGATCATCAACTGCACTATGAGGATGCTGACAGAGGAGTGGAGAGTTCCGATGAAGTGAAGAATGCTCTTAAATTGTTTTTTCCAAAGGATTTTCGTAAAAGCATGGTTGCTCTTGCTTTTTGCCCTATTATAATGGAAAACATAGGAGGCTCTTTGGAGCATGATTCGTCTTATTACAGAAAATTTGTACACTTTACACTGACCTTTCCTGAAATAAGTGAAGAAGATAAAATGGATTTGGCAAATATAGCTGTATAGCTTTAAATTTTTCATTTATGACTTTGTCTGTAACAAAGAAAAATACCAGTTATCAACATAGGTACAGAGAGCATCTGTCCTTGCGTGATATGCTTGAAATAGAACCCTATTAGATCATCAGGCTCCCTAAAAAATTCTACAAAAATTCTGAATAAAGAATAAAAAATCAAGAAAATTCCACTCAAACAACCTGATGATTTTTTCCACTTCTCTTGTGTTGCACAAAAAAGCATGATCAAAAACAGCAAAACCCCTTCAGTTAAAGCTTCATATAACTGGCTTGGATGCCTCAACTCCCCATCTGAAAAAGGAAAGATCATTGCCCACTTAACATTTGTCACCCTTCCATAAAGCTCTCCATTCACGAAATTTGCGATTCTACCAAAGAATAACCCTATAGGCGCAACCGTTGATATTAAATCTGTAATACAGAGAAAATTTTTCTTATATTTTTTTGAATATATATATATGGCAAAAATCACACCCAAAAGACCACCATGAAAAGACATTCCTCCGAGCCAAACTTTAAATACATCAATCAATGATTTGAGTGAGAGATGAGTGTAAAAGAGTGTATACCCTACTCTTCCCCCTATAATTATCCCCAGTATCAAATACGTTAATAAAGAATCAAACTCTTTTTGCGTAATATCTACAATCCTACGCTTAGCATTAATCAACATTGCTATATACCCTCCTAAAATAATACTCACGACATATGCCAGACCATACCATCTGATATCAAGAGGGCCAACGCTAAAAGCCACGGGACTTATGTTTGGAAAATCAATTGCCAATTAAGCTCTTTAATTTTATTATTAAGTAAAACATAATATCCAATAACACCATGGAAAGAAAGAACAAAATATTAGACGATTTAACACGCTTAGCTGGCTCAACCTTTTCTGGAATAGTAAATGTTAAAAGTGAGTTATCTTCTTTTATCCAAAATAAAATTGAAACATTTATAAAAAGCATGGACTTTGTAACTAGAGAAGAGTTTGAAGTAGTCAAAAAATTAGCTCAAGATAACAGCTTGATGATAAAAAAAATGCAAAAAGAGCAAAATAATACATCAAAAAACCAAAAAAGCTTGACAAAAAAAAGAAGGGGTGATAAAGATTTGCAAAAACAGATACTTTCTTAACCTTTTAAGTAAAAATATAGGTTCGCTATGCCAAAGTTAGAATATGAAAGCTTAGTTCAATCTCTTGAAGATTTAGCATCAAAAACAAAAGTAGTTGAAATATCTGCAGACAAAAGAAGCCTGCATCATCTTGAAACTTATTCCAAGGAGCATGCTAAATATAAAGCGGGTGTATATATTGGCGACCCTCATGCAGAGGGCAGCTTCAATGAATATTTGCAGAAAAAAATGCAAATGGATGACCCTAAATATGCAGAATATGTCGTGGTTGCAGAAATAAAAGGAGATGTTGGAGTTTATCTAGATCCCCTTAATGATCATTTGGGGGGAAGGAAGAGTTTTGAAAATATAGAAATAGCCAAAGGTGTTGATTTATCTGGCTCAATATTATCAAATGTAAGATTTAACAACTCTCTTTCATTATCAAATGTGACTTTAAGAGATTGTGTTTTTAACAAAGTTTCATTTGATGGATGTGATCTTAAAGAAGCTGATTTAAGAGGAGTGAAGTTAAAAAACTGTCAATTCAAAGGATATAATGGACTTGAAGATCCAAAACTTGGCTCTATGAATTTTGATCTTTTTTCGCCTAAAGAAGTAAGAGATTCTGGCTTGTTTGATTTAGAATACACTCCTGAAACAAGGCTGCAAAAAGAAGCTGAGACAACAAAAAAAATAAACCAGGACAAAACCAAAGAAGTAGAAGAATTTGTCAAAGAGCAAAAAAGTAAACAAAGCTATTATGAATGGGGCAAAAGCTTTGTTGCTAACACTCAAGACTACAAGCTGTTGATGGACAAAATAGATTCTGGTAAGAAAGACATAGAGCGTAAGTATAACAAGCGATTAAAAGAAGAGTTATTAGAAATTAAAGAGTCTTACAAAATAGATCTACAAAAACTCTCAGCGCAAACAGATCCAACATATATTCCATTAGACAAGCAGTACGCTTCTTCGCATAAGGTTGTTATAAAGGCAACGCAAAAGGATCTCATAGAGTATAAAACATGGGTAAGTGATCATAAGGGAAGTTCTTTTAATGAATATCTTGCAAGCAGATACAGTAAAAGTCTTCAAGAAGCAAAAGACCAATACGGTGATGTTCGTATTATTGCAGACTTTAGCAAGCAAGAGTTTAGAAATTTTGACTTTTCTGGTTTAAATTTAAGTCAAGTTATTTTTGCACATTCAACATTTAATAATTGTAAATTTGATAAAGCAGAATTAGTTGGAGCGTGTTTTGAAAAATCAGTTTTCAAAGGAAAGGTGAGTTTTCAAGAAGCTGATTTAACAGATGCAAATTTTATAACATCATCAGCTGAAGAGATAGATTTCACATCAGCACTTATGGCAAGAGTTCGAATGATGCACGCCAATTATGATAAAGCAGTCTTTGAAAAAGCTTTAATGTACTCAGCTGATTTGACAGCTCTTCAAGCTGCAGGTGCTATTTTAAGAGAAGCTGACATCACAAAAGGAGATCTAGAAAAAGTTAACTTGAGATACGCAGATGCTCAATATGCTAAATTACGAAAAGTAAATTTAACACAAGCATTGCTAGATGAGGCTGATTTTTCACACGCAGATTTAACGGAAGCTGTGCTTGATCAAGTAGATGCGCAAAAGGCTAAATTTGAAGAAGCTATAATGGAATATGCCAAAGCTCAAAATGCCAATTTCAGAGGAACTATGCTTAAGAAAATTCAAGCAAGAGGCATTGATTTAACGGATTCAGATTTAGAAGAAGTGCAGGCTGAATATGCAAATTTCTCAAAAAGCTTGATGGATAATGTCAATGCAAGATATGCAACATTTGAACAAGCTGTATTTGAAGATGCGCATGCACATTGTGCTGATTTTACGTCAACTGTCATGGAAGGTCTTAAAGGGGAAAGAATGGATATATCCTCTTCTATCTTGCATGAAACAAATTTGAGAAATGCTGGGCTAAAAGATTCTGTTATGCTAGAAGTTGATGGATATCGAGCTAAGTTAAACGGAGCTATCTTAGAAAATGCAAATCTCGAATTTGCACGCTTTATAACTTGCGACTTTAATGCAGCAAAGTTACTGAATGCGAATCTACAAGGAGCGCATCTTGCGAAGGCTGATTTTGAAAAAGCAGATTTAACAGGAGCTAAAATAGATCAAGAAACTATACTATTAGATGCAAATTTTAGACAAGCAATAGGTGCTGAAAAATTAAAGGCGCTCAAATCAGACCAGGAAAAAGTGTATTCTCAATGGTTTGGCAGAAGTGGTTATGGGCACTGCTCTAACAACCCAGATGGAAGTAACGATAGATTTAAATGTCAAAGAATAGGTGCTGCAATTTTGAGCGCAACAATTGGAGGGGGCGCTGGATATGTTTATGCTGGTCCTCTTGGAGGGCTTGCAGGCAGTACGCTTTCAGTATTATTGGCAGACAAAGGAATGCATACAATAAAAGATGCCTATTATCAAGACTTAGGATACCTAAATAATCAGATAGGGGATAGATTGGCGGAATTAGGTGCTATTGCAATTGCTACTGGGGCAGCTGGGCTAGATGGAGCTGTGAAATCCACACCTGCTGCTGTTGGAATTTGTACTGGCTTAGGTCTTATTACACCAGATAGCGTGGCAATGGTTTTAGGAGGAAGTGTTGCTACTTACGTTGGATTAAAATCTTTAAAAAATAGTGTTGAAGAAAAAAGCTGGTGGCGTGGCATAGCTTCTTCTGCCTTAGCCGGATTAGGAGCGACTACTGCGTATATTGGAGCAGCTAGACTTTCAACGGGACTTTATGCATATGCAGGCATTGTAGCATGGGGATCTGCATGCTATGGATATTACGGAGGGAAGCTGGCTTATGACCAAATGATGGATTATAGTGAAGAAAAAGAAACAGGAATGCGTCCAGAACAAATATACACAACAGCTCAAGAAGAAATAAAAGTGAGTATGGAAAGGATCGCTCCTACTTGGCAAAAAGCAGCTTTTGCAGTGGTTTTTGGAGTTGTTGGCGCGGGAATAGCCGTAGCTACAGCTTCATTATTCATACCTACTTCTGGTATCACAGGGCTTCTTGCAACCACTTTTATTACTTCTAACATTGCATGGTCCGCTGGAGCTACTTCTGCAACTATAGGGTATCTATTTGATCAAGATATCGTCAAAGGAATAAAAAAAGGCATGGATTATTTTAATCTGAAGGTAAAGGAATATAGCGCTAGCTTTGATATTGAAAGCATGGAGGGGTATTTCATAGGCAAAGCAGAAAAAATGCCATCTAAGGAAAAATCTCAAAGCAAAGAAGTTCATGACCCTAAAACTATGGCAAGACAAAACCCTGAAATACATCTTGTCAAAGACCGTGAGCAAGAAACAATAGTACAAAAACAAGCCAGCAAAGATTCTGCTAGATCCATTGGGTAAAGCTTTGTATCAGCAAAACTTTATGTTTTTGAGTAATCTAAACCTTTATATGTCTTTGTGCTGTAGTGCTCAACATTTATATACGGCGAAATATTGATTATTGTTGATAATTTTGTTATTGCTTAACTCTCTTAAAGAAAGTGTATATTACCTATGCAGAAAGATAAAATCTCAATCAATCCTGAGAATTTTTCCTTAATGGAACAAGAGGTTATAAAAAAGTGGAATGCGGAAAAAAGCTTTAAGAATTCTTTAAGAGGAGAGAAGGAATACGTTTTTTATGATGGACCTCCTTTTGCCAATGGACTTCCTCATTATGGACACTTTTTGACTGGATTCATAAAAGATCTATTCGCAAGATACCAAACCATGCTTGGAACTAAAGTAGAAAGACGCTTTGGTTGGGATTGTCATGGTCTTCCAGCTGAGCTTCATGTTGAGAAAGAGATCAATGTTTCAGGGAAATTGGCAATTGAGAATTATGGAATAGAAAGATTTAACGATAATTGTAGAAATTCTGTTTTAAAATACACAAAAGAATGGGAAGAGTACGTCACAAGACAAGGAAGATGGGTTGATTTTGAGAATGATTACAAAACCATGAATAAAGATTACATGGAAAGTGTACTATGGGCCTTTAAGACTTTATATGATAAAGGGCTGATTTATCAATCTATGCGAGTAATGCCATATTCATGGGCATGTGAAACCCCAGTTTCAGATTTTGAAACAAGATTAGACAATTCTTATAGAAAAAAAGAAAGCAAAGCTGTCACAATTGGGTTTAAACTTGATGATAAAAATATATTCTCTGAGTCTAAAGACGTAATGCTTGTTATATGGACAACAACTCCATGGACCTTGCCATCTAATTTAGCTGTCGCTGTTGGGGAAGATATAGAGTATTGCCTTGTTGAAACTGAAAAAAATATACTGATCATAGCTAAAGCATTGCTTCATAAATATGAAAAAGAATTTGGGTCTAAGGTTATTAAAAAGGTGCATGGTAAAGAATTAGTGGGATTGTCATATCAGCCACCATTTAATTACTTCCTTGGTCATGATAATGCATTTAAGATTTTACACGGGGATTTTGTTACAACAGAAGATGGAACAGGTATAGTTCACTGCGCCCCTGGTTTTGGTGAAGATGATCAAGCTCTTTGTCACAAACACGGTATAGAGACCGTTTGCCCTGTTGACATGACTGGAAAGTTCACTTCACCTGTTGATGATTATAAAGGAAAGCAAGTTTTTGAGGCTAATGAGGGGATTATAAAATATCTGAAGGAAAGGGGTCTTTGGTTTAAAACGGAGCAATATTTTCATAACTATCCTCATTGTTGGCGTACTGACACTCCTTTGATATACAAAGCTGTACCGTCATGGTATGTGAAAGTGACAGCCATTAAAGATAAAATGATTGAAAACAATAAAAAGATCAATTGGATTCCTTCACATATAAAAGATGGTTTGTTTGGCAAATGGTTAGAAAATGCGAGAGATTGGTCTATTTCTCGCAATAGATTTTGGGGATGCCCTGTGCCGGTGTGGCAAAGTGATGATCCGAAATATCCACATATTGAGGTTTATGGTTCAATTAAAGAGCTGGAAGACGCATTTGGAGTTGAAGTCAAAGATCTGCATAGACCTTTTATTGATACTCTAACAAAGCCCAATCCCAAGGATCCAACTGGGAAATCAAAATTAATCAGAGTTCCTGAGATACTGGATTGTTGGTTTGAAAGTGGCTCTATGCCCTATGCTCAAATTCATTACCCCTTTGAGAATCAAGATTGGTTTGAATCACACTTCCCTGCAGATTTCATAGTGGAGTATTTGGCTCAAACCAGAGGGTGGTTTTATACATTGATGGTATTATCAACGGCATTATTTAACAGACCTCCATTTTTGAATTGCATATGTCATGGTGTGATTTTAGGAGATAAGGGTCAAAAAATCTCAAAACGTCTTAAAAATTACCCAGATCCAAAAGAAGTTTTTGAGAAATATGGCGCAGATGCTCTTAGATGGTTCATGATTTCTTCCACCGTGATGAAGGGGCAAGAATTAGTGCTGAGTAAAAGCGGCGATGAAATCAAAGAGGTTTTAAAAACGGTCATAAAGCCGTTATATAATGCATATAACTTTTTAGAAATATATAAATCAGCAGATAATATAGAGCCATCTATCTCCTATGAATCTACTAATATTTTAGATAGATATATCACAAGCAAGATTATATTATTATCTAAAAGCGTAAAGAAATCGTTAGATCTATATGACACCGTTTCTGCATGTGAAGGAATAGAGAAGTTTTTAGAGATACTCAATAACTGGTATATAAGACGTTCTAGAGAGAGATTTTGGAGACATGAAAAAGACCAAGACAAGATAAATGCTTATAATACTCTTTACACTGTTTTATTGAATTTGCTAAAGATAACAGCTTCTTTATTACCATTTACTGCAGAAGCAATTTTTTCAAACATAACAGGTTCTTCTGTGCATCTTGAGCGTTTTCCAGAATTAGACTCATTATTTGTTGACGAGAGTCTTGTTGATCAAATGGAAAAAATCTTAGATGCATGTAATGCGGCATTGCGTATCAGAAATGAAAATAAAGTGAGAATAAGGCAACCATTAAAAGAAGTGGTTTTTATAGGTATATCAGATGATCAAGTTGTTTCAGATGATTTGAAACAACTTGTGCTTGAAGAAGTCAATGTAAAAGAATGGTTCAATTTAGATCGATCTGAAATTAATAAATATGCTTCCTATAAAGTACAAATTAATTTCCCAGAGTTGGCAAAACGTGCCCCTAGAAATGTAAAGACTATATCACAATTGGTTTCTCAGGGACATTGGCAAAAAAAGGGAACAAGCATTCTTGTTGGAGATCAGTATGAGTTATTTGCCAATGAATTCAAGTTTGGCATTATACCTAAAGATGAATTCAAATCTAATATAGCGCAACTATCTCATCACAATGGTTTAGTTAAGTTAGATCTCAACATTTCTAAAGAGTTAGAATTAGAAGGTGTTGCCAGAGATGTTGTGAGAATTATACAACAAAACAGGAAGGATGCTAACTTTGAAATAACAGAAAAGATAAAGCTAATCCTACATTCAGATGTGCCTATAATTAAAGATGCAATAACTCAGTTGACACTCTATGTGAAGGAACAAACTCTAGCTCAGGACTTGATACTTGAGACTTCAGTGCATCAAAAAAGGTTTGTTATAGAAGCAGGAGAATTGGATATAGAAATTAGGAAGCATTAGTGTCACAATCAGTAACATTACTTTTCTTCAGTTTTATAAAACTCATGTTAGTTTATACTTAACTAATGCTAACTAACATTACACTTGTGCAACAGAAAACGATCATAACAGAACAGACACTTTTCGGCATAGGTTTGCATACAGGACAAGAGATACAGATGAAAATTTCTCCTTTGAAATCAAATTCTGGAATAATCTTTAAAAGATCAGATTTGTCTTCTAACAATTTTATAAAAGCCTGCTATGATAATGTTAGAAACACAAAGCTTTGTACACAAATTTCAAATGATCATGGTGTTTCAATAGCAACCATTGAGCATTTGATGAGCGCTTTATGGGGCATGGAAATTGACAATCTTTTAATAGAAGTCAATGCACCGGAAATTCCCGTCATGGATGGCAGCGCTAATGATTTTGTCGATCTCATAAAAAAAGCAGGTGTTGTCGAGCAATCACATAAAAAGCGTCTTTTAAAGATCTTAAGAGATGTTAAGATCGCAGATGATGATAAATATATATCTGTTACAAAAAATACAGATTTCGCGCTAGATTTCACCATAGATTTTTCGCATCAATCAATTGGAAGACAAAGTTTGTCTTGTCACAATGAAAAAGAATTTGAATCTAACATAGCCAGAGCAAGAACCTTTGGTTTTCTTGATGATGTCCAATATTTACGTGATAAAGGGCTTGCAGTTGGCGCTTCCTTATCAAACACGGTTGTGCTAGATGATGACCATGTCATGAATACTGATGGCTTGAGATATAACAATGAATTCGTAAGGCATAAAATACTAGATTGCATAGGCGATATATATCTATGTGGATATAAAATTATAGGAAACATAAAGGCTTATAAAGCTGGTCACAAGATGAACAATGATTTAGTGCGCAAATTGTTTTCAAATCCTAGTAATTTCAGAATTATATAGTTATCATAGGAGCTGGCTTTTTGTTAAAGATTTTATATCATGTTCGAATATAAAGCGTCAAAAATTCTTGATTACAATATAAATGATGCTTATGAGATTATAAAAAACGTCGAAGAATACCCGAATTTTATTCCGTGGTGCAATCAAGTGCGAATTATAGATCGTAAATCTGATCAAGAAATTTTGGTGGATTTATTGGCCAAATTTCAATCCATCAATGTGAAATACACCTCATTGGTTTCAATAGAAGATAAAATAGATATCAACAAAACAGCAGTCATCACGTCTGTTTTAACCAAAGGGGATATGAAATCAATGAATTGTAGATGGAAGCTCACAACGCTAACAGACAATCAAACAATCATAGATTTTCATATTTGCTTTTCCTTAAAATCTAAATTGTTAGAAAAATTGATGCATAAGGTATTTGCGAATGCCAATAAAAAAATACTGAATGCTTTTGAGGATCGTGTTTTAAAAACCTATAGCAATAAAAAGAAATAGCTTTGTATTTATGAGTGAGCAAATCTCTATATATGTACATTGGCCCTTTTGTGAAAGCAAATGCCCATATTGCGATTTCAATAGTCATGTTGCTGACCACGACGATATTGATAATTGGCAAAAAGCATACATTGAAGAAATCAAACAATATCGACATATTTTCTTCAACAAAGAAGTTATAAGTATCTTTTTTGGTGGTGGAACACCTTCTTTGATGCCTGCATCGATTATTACGTCTATTATAAATACAATTAATTTGTTTGGAAAAATCACAGACAAAACCGAAATTACGTTAGAAGCAAACCCTGGTTCAGTTGAAAGAGGGAAGTTTATTGATTTTAAAACTGCTGGAATTAATAGAATTTCTATAGGTGTTCAAAGTTTTAATAACAAAAATTTAACCTTTTTAGGCAGAAAACACTCTTCTTGTGATGCCATTAAGGCAATAGAGCTCGCTGATCAAATCTTTCAAAACTATTCGTTTGATTTAATCTACTCCCTTCCTGGGCAAAAAACCATTGATTGGGAAAAAGAACTGATTTCAGCAGCGAAATATATCAAATATCATATCTCATGCTATCAATTAACGATTGAAAAAGGCACGCAATTCTACCAAGACTTCAAAACGCGTAAATTTTCTATGCCCTCTTTATTAGCATCATCTGATATGTACAACATAACCCAGTCTGTATTGCAAAATTTAGACATAGAGCAATATGAAATATCAAATTATGCAGCTCCCAACTACCGATGCCTGCATAATATAATTTATTGGAAAATGAAGGGTTATATCGGCATTGGTCCTGGAGCGCATGGTAGATATATCAACAATAATCAAATATTATATTCTGTTAACTTCTATAAACCTGAAAAATGGAAAAATTTATTATTACAGGGTCATACAGTTACGCAAAGTAAAACAATAATATCGTGTCAGGAAGACAGAAAAGAAAAGATAATGATGGGATTGCGACTAAACGAGGGTATAAAATCAGAATTAATAGCAAATAAAAGTGCTTTGCAACAACTAATAACACAAGGTTTTTTAACAAAAAAAGAAGAAAATATCACCACCACAAAAAAGGGAAGGTTAGTTTTGAATCACATATTAGAGATCCTGATATAGGATGCCCTATGACTTCATTCACTTTGAGAGTCAGTCATAAACTCGAAGATTCCGCACTATAAATGATAATCATCACACCATAGCAAGTCCACCGTTCACATGAATGGTTTGTCCCGTAACATAAGAAGCTTCTTCTGAAGCAAGATAAAGCGATGTATATGCTATATCTAAAGGCA
Source organism: Candidatus Midichloriaceae bacterium (assembly GCA_965655955.1). Taxonomy (GTDB): domain Bacteria; phylum Pseudomonadota; class Alphaproteobacteria; order Rickettsiales; family Midichloriaceae; genus CBFHIH01. The sequence goes on from CBFHIH010000008.1 coordinate 10,893, forward strand.
ATCCCATTCTCTTAGCTGGCACTTTACTTATTATCAATTGCTTACTTTCTTCAGGCATAACCTGAGTCATTGGTGTGTCAATATACCCTGGTGCAACACAGTTCACAGTAATTCCTCGTGATGCGGTTTCTAGGGCTAAAGATTTTGTCATGCCTATCATACCAGCTTTACTTGCTGCATAATTTGCTTGCCCAAAATTGCCTGTAACACCTATGATTGAAGAAATATTTATTATTCTTCCGTATCTTCTTTTCATCATAAATCCTAAAGCATCTCTGTTTAACTTAAAAACTGCTGTGAGATTAATATTCAGCACTTGATTCCAATCTTCGTCTTTCATCCTTAGTGCTAGCATATCTTTTGTGATGCCGGCATTGCAAACCAATATATCAATTGGTGATATCGCCTCTGCTTGTTTAATTAAAGAAGTTATATCATCTTGATTGTTAAAATCCGCCACAATAACACTGGCCCTTTCCTTTAAAGAATCTTTGACCTTATTTAAAGCAGACTCATTTCTTCCAACTAATATAACATTAGCGCCATGTTTATGAAAAGTCTCAGCGATTGCTTTTCCAATTCCGCCACTTGCACCTGTTATCAACGCGCTTTTTTGGTTCAGATTAAATGTCATTTTTTTAAGTAATTTTCTATATCATCAGCTGTCTCAATATTGAATGTCTCAACATCACTCAATTCTCTTTTTACCAAATTTGACAGAACATTTCCAGGACCAATTTCAACAAATATTCTGATACCGAAATCATCATACATTTTTCTGATCGTCTCTCTCCATCTCACAGTTTGCTCGATCTGTTTGGTTAAAAGTTCTGGAACTTGCTCTTGGCTGGTATATACATCTGCTATGCAATTGGCAATAACAGGAAGAATAGGATTTTTAAATTTATACTTTAATAATTCAGAACGCATGATTTGGGTTGCAGGCTTCATTAAAGAGCAGTGAAAAGGTGAGCTTACTGGCAATTTTATCGCTTTCTTTATGTTGTATTGAGAAATAATATCCGACATTCCTTGAAACACCTTCTTATCGCCACTGATTATTATCTGACCACCACCATTATCATTTGCTATTTCACACACTCCTTTTGATGAAAGTTCCTTACATAAACTCAATACGGTGTTTTCATCAGCTCCTAAAAGAGCATACATCTCACCTTGATTTATAGGGACTGCTTTTTCCATTGCCTTGCCCCTTGTCTGTAAAATTTTCGCACATTCTTTTAAATTCATAGCTTTTGTTGCACAAAGAGCTGTGTATTCACCTAAAGAATGTCCAGCAGCAACGCAACAAACACTTGATATATCACTTTTCCCAACTGATTCTAACACTTTTAATGTAGCAATAGAAGTAGCCATGATGCTTGGTTGAGTGTTGCTAGTGACCTTAAGCTCTTCTTCTGTGCCATTGAATATCAAATTGGATAAATCTCTTTCCAATGCATCATCAACAATTTCAAAAATTTCTCTAGCAATATCGAAATTGTCATAAAGACTCTTCCCCATACCTACTTTTTGCGAACCTTGACCTGGAAATAAAAATGCCGTATTCATATCAGTTATTATATTTAACATCTATCATAGATTACATATCCATATAATATCATTTTTCAAGATGAATTTTTATACCAAGAAGAACAAGTGTATTATCGATGAAATAAAAAGAAAAAGCTTTCATTGCTTATCTCTGTTACCAACTTTTGCTTATAGTGTGTTTGCAAAAAACGTAATGATATGTATGTTTGTGGCATTGGCAGCATTTGCATTTTTCATAGATTTATTGAGGCTCTATTTCCCAAATTTCAACAAAATGCTCATTGTGTTTAAGATTGATTCTTTGCTCCGTGAACATGAGAGAAACAAAATCTCCGCATTCACTTATACAATGCTGGGAATGCTAATATGTGTTTTTTTTTCAACCAAAGAAATCTTTTATCTCGCAGCAAACATAATGATATTCAGCGATACAGCAGCTGCTATAATAGGAAAGACCTTAGGTAAAAAACAGTTATTTAAAGGCAAAACGATAGCAGGAACAATTGCGTTTTTTTTAACCTCTTTGCTTGTAGTGTTTTTGGTATATCTATCTTTTGAGCAAACAATAAATTTCTTGATCGCAGGCATCATAACATCATTTTTTGCTACAATAGTTGAGTTATATTCAAAAAATATGTATGTGAACGACAACCTAGCTATTATGATAGCTGTGATGCTGTCAATGAAGCTAATGCTGTGAGCTCTATGAATCCTCAAAATTCAAATAGATCTACATATTAGCGCAATCATAATGCTCATTAAACATCTCATGCATGACTTCTTGGGCATCCAATGCTGTGTTTTCTCCAAAATGTTCCGTATATGACTCAGATATTTGTTGAGCAAACTTTTGAAAATACCCTTCTAGTGGTTTGATCACCGATGATATCTCAGGACTGAGATCACTAAATTCAAATATTCTTGCTGCTAATTCATCATCATACTGAGATACAGGGTAAAACATCAGATGAGCTATTTGAATAATGAATTCTGAAATATTTTCAGGCAAAGATTCAAGCCCAATTTTATCTACCACTTTTTTTATAAGCGGCGTTATAAGCTGTTGCGGAGTTTGAGAAAGGTAAAAAGGATTTGTTTGATATGTCAAAGGCAAGCCGAGATAACATGACAAATCTAAAGATACATCGCAGGCGTTTGAGAATGGTAAATCTTCCTGATCATGCGGATAGGAAAGCGCGTAGACGTATTTTTCACAAGCATCATAAAAAATATTCTCTTTCATCTTTATTGGATCAAAGCTATTAATTGTCTTATATGACATATCATTTCTTTGCCAAAAGTCAAAAAATTTTGGTGAATAACTCCATGCGCCTTTTATTAAAACAGAATTAAGCAAGAGCGATAATATCACTGGATGCTTTTTTAATTCAAATAAGGCTGTATTATAACCATCTGAAATATCTGGAGTACTATCAAGTATATTTTTTTCTTCTAAAAAGTGAAAAACATTCGACATAGTTTGATTTGCTGCCAATGAAAATTCTTTCTTATCTTCGCCATCAGAAGGAAAATAAGGCGCCGTATCATTATGAAAATATATATCTAATGTTGCGTGAGCACCTTCATGAACCAACATCCTTGGCATCAAAATTTTAAGCTCGATTGTATTGATATAAGAGTCATACCAAGAATCTGATCCCTCTTTATAATTAATAGGCTTTCCCATCATGCAATGCTTGTTCAAACGAAGCGCCTGTAGAACTGAGTTTTTTATGTGCATCTTGTTTTTATTAATTTAAATAAATCATTATCGCTAACAATACCTTAAAGTCAAGCTGCTTTTGTTATTCTATATATATTGATCTCGCGATTTTTTGAACAGAGAATGAAATCCCTCTGCTTTTTGATAAACGGAGTTTAAATACTCAGACATGGAGTTGGTGTTCGTATCTATCTTAGTGATACCTCTTGAAACATTTAAGATAAGCCTATCTCCCCTTTTTGTGACGCCGTTTTTAATAACCTCATCTGCATTTCCTCCTTGCGCTCCAATGCCAGGAATCAGCAATGTTGTTTCAGGAGCTAATTTACGTAATAGATTAATGTCCTCGACATTATTCGCTCCTATAACAAACCAGATTTGATCGTTGTTGTACTTCTTGAGCAAATGTTCCGCTATATGAATGTATAGCCTCTTTCCGTTTTCCAATCTTAAATCCTGAATTTCTGTCGCACTTGGATTAGAGGTTTTGATTAACACTATTGCTGCTTTAGAGCTACCTTCAATAAATGGCGTGATACTATCAGTTCCCATATATGGATTTATAGTCACTGCATCTGCGCCATATCTTTCAAAAGCTTCTTGAGAATATCTCTTTGCTGTGTTCCCTATATCACCTCGCTTTGCATCGAGTATAATTGGTATATCCGAGTAATGTGATTTGATGTAAGAACATATTTCAGAAAGACAATGTTCTTGGCCAATTGCTGCGTAATGCGCAAATTGAAGCTTGAATGCAGAGGCAAATTTTGCAGTGGCATCAACAATGTTTTTTGTTACCTCAAAAAGATGAGAGATGTTTATATTAAGCGTTTTGAATGTCTCTTCTTCTGGATCAAGCCCAACACATAAAAACGAACCTGTTTTTTGAATTCTATTATTCAACAACACATTTACATTTTTCACAACAAACTCTCCTTTTTTAAGACATATTGAGTTCGTAATTCATAAAAATCAATAAAAAGCTTGAGGGTGGATCTTTTGTAATGTAAATAATTAGCATATATATGGACCATTTATGATGAAAATGTTTTCACCTGTCAGAATAGTTTCTTTTTTATCTGCACTTTTTTTCTATTGCTTCTCGTTTGCTTCTGATGATCTTGCTCCTAAAGAACCTAAGGAAATGGAGTGGTCATTTGAAGGAATGACGGGAAAATTTGATAAGCAATCAATACAAAGAGGATTTAAGGTTTATAAAGAAGTGTGCTCAGCATGCCATTCTGTCAAAAGAGTTGCATTTAGAAATCTTGAAGAAGTGGGATTTGCTAAAGAAGAGATTAAAGCTCTATCTTCTGAATATGAAGTGCAAGATGGACCAAATGATGATGGAGAGATGTATTTGAGAAAAGCCACTCCTCAAGATCATATACCGGGCCCATATGCTAATGAGAAAGCTGCAAGAGCTGCAAACAATGGTGCCTATCCTCCAGATCTGTCCTTGATCATAAAAGCAAGACCAAATGGTGCTAATTACGTATATTCTTTACTAACAGGGTATTCAGAAGTTCCAAAAGATTTTTCTCTTGGTGAAAACATGTATTACAACCCATATTTCATAGCAGGGGGGCATCAACTCGCTATGGCTCCACCTTTGCATACCAAAGGTCAGGTTGAATATTCTGATGAAACTGAAGCTGATGTTGAACAAATGGCGAAAGACGTTGTTCATTTCTTGCAATGGACTGCAGAGCCAGAGATGGAGGATTCAAAATCTTTAGGAATAAGAGTGCTAATTTTTTTACTTGTTTTCACTGTCCTGTTTTACATTGCATTAAGAAAGATAAAAAAAGATATAAGTAAGTAGTACATAAAAATGCGCAGATTTTTCTCTTACTCATTTTTTTTTTCTAAGCTTTTATTCTTATTGATATGCCGCAACGCACCAATTTTGGTTATGTCTTTGTTGTTAGTAAAATCGGCAGATAAAAGACAAAAAGTGAAGATTTTACTAGCTCGAAGAATTATGAAAATCTTGCCAAAATTAGGTCCTTTGTTCATCAAGTTAGGCCAAATCCTTTCAACAAGATCCGATGTTTTAGGCGAAGATGTTGCTGGTGAGTTATTCTATCTGCAGGATTCTGCACCTCCCTTTTCTGCCAAGTTAGTGAAGAAGATTTTTATAAAAGATTTTGGTTGTTCGCCAGAAAAAATTTTCAGTTTCTTTGATTACGCTCCTAAAGCAGCTGCTTCTGTTGCTCAGGTTCATTATGCAATTACGCAAGATGAAAAAAAGATTGCTGTTAAGATTCTTCGTCCAAATATTAAGAAGATCTTCAAGACAAATCTCGAGTGCCTAAGAGTGCTACATTCCATTGCCAATTACTTTTTATTTGACAGCAGTAATAGCAAGATAGATGAAATATTATCAACAGTTGAAAAGACCGTTGAAATAGAGCTTAACCTACTTCTTGAAGGGGCTGCTGCAACAAAAATGAAAATCAATGCAAAGCAGGATAAAGGCTTGTATATACCTGAGATATATTGGAGTTATTCTACTAAGAATATTTTGGCAATAGAATGGATAGATGGTGTTTTGTTGAAGGATAAAGAGGGGTTAAATGCTTTAGGGATAGATTGTAAAGATTTGAGTAAAAGACTGGCGATAATATTTTTTAATCAATCATGTAGAGATGGTTTTTTTCATGCAGATATTCATCCAGGAAACATAATAATCAAGAAGAGTGGTGATATAGCATTGGTAGATTTCGGTATTGTCTGTCACTTAGATTATGAATTAAAAAATTTCATTACTGAAGCTTTGTATATGTTTATTACAAAAAATTACAAAGGAGTCTCTGATTTGCATTTTGACATGGGCTTGGTGAACAAAAAGTTTTCGAGAAATAAATTTGAATTAGCATGCACCAGCATAGGTGAATCAATTCTTAATAAATCTGTTTCTGAACTTTCTATAGCAAAATTACTAAGGAATTTGATAGAGGTGAATAGGGAATTTGAAGTGAAGATTAAGCCGGAGTTATTTTTATTACATAAGACTATATTAACCGTAGAAGGTACGGGATATTATTTATATCCTAAAATAAACATGTGGAAACTGATCACACCATGGATGGTGAATTGGCGCAGAAAAAGCATGAGGAAAATAGAAAAAGCCAGAAAATTTATTTATAATCAAAAAAAAGTTATAGAAAATTTTGAAAGCGCAATTGATTTTTTAGCAAGAAAAGATAATCATAAATTCAAAACACAAGAGGTTAAAAAGTCCAAGATAAGAAAAGTTGCATTAGCTTTTTTAATTTGCTCAGCCGTTGTTTTTTATGCCAAAGACTTCTTTTGAAGAACTTAAAACACATGAAGCTAACTAATTGATTTACTGAGCTTACATCATACATAACTGAAGAAATGCACAAAAGTGTGAGATATAAGGTCTGTTTGCATAAAGCAAAAGGAGAGTAACTCCTATACACAATAGCTTTAATTTTATTACACTGAGCGAGGCGTGAAGTGTGACAAATCCACATAAACAACAAACGAAGTCGTAACAAATTTAAAGCTATCCAACTATATAGTCTTAAGCAACTTTTCAGTATATCATCTTGTCAATTTTTTCCTAATCACTATCCCTCTTATTAGTTAACTTTGAAGCTCTAACTTGCAAAACTTGATTTGTGCGCCATCCCTCATCCAAGTCATACGTGCTTGTCTTTTTGACGAACATTAATTAAATTACTTACTGTGCTTTCAACATAACTGTTCGTATAGACCGAACCTACTATTTCTCTTTCGTCGTAATTAGTTATAATAACGAGCAACTATTTTTATTCCTGTTATTTTATTTATCCTTATCTATACATGAGCTGTTCTTAATTCTGGTGCGTTTGGTGGGATTCGAACCCACTACCTTTATCTCCGGAGGATAACGCTCTATCCAAATGAGCTACAAACGCTAATCGTATCTAATGGACAAAACTTCGTAATATTTAATACCTTTTGGGGTTTTAAATTCAATTGAATCTTTTTCCTTTTTTGTCAATAGTGATTGAGCTAAAGGAGATTTTATGGATATTAAGCCTTTAGATATATTCGCTTCATATTCACTAACAATCTTATAGACCACCTCAGCATCCTTCTCTTCATCCAGTAGCTTAATTGTTGCGCCATATTGTATGAAATCAGTATTGATTTCTGAAATATCAATTACCTCAGCTTTAGACATTGTATATTCTAGCTCAGCTATCTTAGCTTCTATGAAGCCTTGTTTTTCTCTTGCACTATGATATTCAGCATTTTCTGAGAGATCTCCATGCGATCTAGCTTCAGCAATTGCCCTGATAATTGCTGGTCTTTGATTGTTTTTTAAGTCTAATAACTCTTCTTTTAAATTTTTAAATCCTTGTTCTGATATAGGGAATTTCATATTAATAAGATAAAATTAATATTTTTTTATTAAAATTAGTAAAACGCACACTTGAATATTACGTAAACACAATATAGTATGGTGGCGCTTGATGTTTACATGTTGATTCATAATTCGCAACCTTAATTGCTGAAAGAGATCCAACTTCAAAAACATGATATATTAAATTTTTTAGTTAAACAAGTGGGAGGGCTATACTAGCATGCTTGATTTACAAAAGAAAAAGATACATCCAGTGGATGTATATGTTGGAAAAAGACTGAAGGAAGTACGACAATCGCAAAAAATCAGTCAAGAGGATCTTGCCAATTCAGTTGACCTAACATTTCAGCAAGTTCAAAAGTATGAAAGTGCTAAAAATAGAATAAGTTGTAGTAAATTGTATGAGTTTGCAAAATTTCTAAATGTTGAAGTGCAAGAATTTTTTAATGGCCTAGATTCTGAAGAATATCCTGATGCTATCAATAAAAGTAGTAAAGAGTATTATGCGCATGAAGAAAAGAAAAACATAAATTATGGTGAAGTTAGTAGGGATAAGATAAAAGATAAAGACCTGTTACTATTGATGTTTGACGACATTAGCAACCAAAAGGTGAAAGAAAATGTATTATTTTTGGTAGAATCGCTTGCAAGGCACTATTAAAGACAGTTGCATAATTAGAAATTTTTTAGAAATTTATAGAAAGGGTAAAAATAAGAACCAGAGTTTATCATGATAAATGAGGATCGCAGTTTTTACTCTGACGCCCAAATTGCAAAAAAGGACCATTATGCAACGGTCTTTAATAGGTGTTTTTCTATATTGCTGCGGTATCTTTCACAAACTTTTCTTGGAATAATATTGAGTTTATATACATTTTAAAATATCATCTTCTGTACAAATATATAATGGGTTTTGTATGTCATTTTTAATAGGTAAAAAAGCTCCAGATTTCACAGCTTGTGCAGTTATGGGAGACAACTCTTTGAGTGAAAAATTTTCCCTTAGCAGATATTGCTCAGGAAAAAAAGCTATTTTATTCTTCTATCCTCTAGATTTCACCTTCGTTTGTCCCTCTGAAATTATAGCGTTTGATAAAAAATACGAAGAATTCAAAAAACGTGATACTTTGGTTATTGGAGTGAGTATAGATTCACAATTCTCTCATGTTGCATATAAAAATACAGAGATAAAAAATGGTGGAATAGGTCAAATTCAATATCCTCTTGTTTCAGATATAACTAAAGAAATTTCTAGAAGCTATGATGTTTTATTTAACAACTCAGTTGCGTTGAGGGGAACTTTTTTGATTGATGAGGAATTTGTTATTAGGCATCAAGTTGTTAATGATCTCCCACTTGGCAGAAATATCGAAGAGGCAATTCGTATAGTGGATGCCTTAACATTTCATCAAAAAAATGGTGAAGTTTGTCCTGCAAACTGGAATCCAGGAAAAGAAGCGATCAAGCCTGATTCAAAAGGAATCAAAGAATATCTAAACAACAACGCTGCAAAACTTTAAGGATGAAGGAATTAAAGTCAAAGATACTTATCATCGGCGCTGGTCCAGCTGGATATTCAGCTGCAATATATGCAGCCAGGGCCAGTCTAGAGCCGATATTATTATCTGGAGTGCAACCTGGAGGACAATTAACCATAACAACAGATGTTGAAAATTATCCAGGTTTTGCAAAGCCGGTGATGGGGCCTTGGTTGATGGAAGAAATGAAATCTCAAGCTTTAAATGTTGGCACTACAATAATAGATGATATTATAACAGAAGTTAATTTTTCTTCTTCGCCTTTTATATCAATAGGTGAAATGAACTCTTATATTTCAACCACTGTTATAATAGCAACTGGTGCGCAAGCAAAGTGGCTAGGACTTGAATCTGAAAAAAGTTTTATGGGCTATGGTGTTTCAGGGTGCGCAACATGTGATGGCTTTTTTTATAAAAACAAAACGGTGTTGGTCATTGGTGGAGGAAACACAGCGGTTGAAGAGGCTTTATATCTTACAAATCATGCTGAAAAAGTTATTTTGATGCATCGTCGAGACACTTTACGAGCAGAAAAAATATTACAAAACAGATTGTTTGCAAATGAAAAAATAGAGGTGATGTGGAATCATGAGTTATTAGAGGTTTTAGGAAGCACAAACCCTAAATCTGTTCATGGCGCTCACATTATTAACACTCATGATAAAACTAAGCAGACTATCGATGTTGATGGTATTTTTGTTGCTATAGGGCACAAGCCTAACACAGATATGTTTGTCAATAAGCTTCAGTTAGATAATGAAAACTATATTATAACCGCCCCAGATAGCACAGCAACAAATATACCAGGAGTGTTCGCGTGTGGAGATGTGCAAGATAAGATATATAGGCAAGCAGTCACAGCAGCTGGAACTGGCTGCATGGCCGCACTTGAAGCAGCTAAATTTATTGAATCTTAGTTGTTATGATAACTGATCAAGAAAAGAAAGACGTAGCTAGCAATTGGTTTCGCAAATTGCGGGATGACATATGCAGTAATTTCGAAAATCTTGAAAAAGAATTTGGTAACTCAAGTGTATTTGAAAGAACTGCATGGGATAGAGAAGGAGGTGGAGGGGGAGAGATGTCTTTGATGAGAGGAAAACTCTTTGAAAAGGTTGGGGTAAACATATCTGTTGTTCATGGAAAATTCTCAAAAAAGTTTAGCAAAGAAATTCCAGGGTGTGATAATGAGAATATAGAGTTTTGGGCAAGTGGTATATCACTCGTAACTCATATGACATCTCCCTTTATTCCAACAGCTCATTTCAACACCAGAATGATCATAACGCAAAAAGCTTGGTTTGGCGGAGGGGGGGATTTAACTCCAACATTTCCAAATGAAGAAGATACTGCAAATTTTCATAAATATTTCAAAGATGGATGTGATAAATTTGATAAATCTTATTATCCAAAATTTAAAAAAGAATGCGATGAATATTTTTACCTTCATCACAGAAATGAACCCAGAGGAGTGGGAGGAATATTTTACGATTATTTAAACACAGGAAATTGGGAAAAAGATTTTCTGTTCACACAAGAAGTTGGAATATCTTTTAACGCAGCAATAACGGATATAATAAAAAGAAATGCACATAAGTCTTGGGGAGAAAAAGAAAAAAATGAACAATTAAAAAAGAGAGGTCGTTATGTGGAATTCAACCTCATACATGACAGAGGCACAAGATTTGGTCTAATGACAAATGGAAATACAGAAGCCATCCTTATGTCACTCCCACCATCTGCAACATGGTGAATTATAGCGCAATAAGTGTTATTTTGTTATACTAAGTGAGGCGTGAAGTGTGGTGAATTCACGTAAGCAACGAACTAAGTATAACAACTTTGAAGATATCCAACTTTATCTACCTAATTGGCTTAAAAATATCTAGGTGTAGCCAAAACAATATAAAAGAGCTACAGATATGAAGATTTATTTTTTTATCCTTCTTCAATTGCTATTTTTACAAGGTGGCATGATGTTATGATAGCGATTGATAAGGTGATTAGCAGCATCCCGATTAAGATCATTAAGTTTTGGTAAGAAGGGTTGTGATTCCATATGGAGCCAAGAAGAATGATTGGTATATTGACCATTAATGATATTGCTATTTGTCCTAATTTGACGCTCGACCCTAGCATAAAAGATGATGCAAGAGTTGCATTGGAGACGATAATAAAGATTATTAATATATTAGTTAGTATTTCCATAATATAGAAATGCTCATCTCCAAGATATTTTTCAAACAATATAATTGTTGGTAAAATTAAAGAATATATTGAGGCATGCCCAGCAATTTTTGCTGTTATAACTCCTTCTAGGCCATAGGGTGTTAATAAAAACTGATGTAAAATCTCCTTTTTATAATCGTTTATCAATATTTCTTTTACTGATGTGGTTGTGATAAAAACTATAAAAAATAATCTAAATGAAGACTTATATTCAAAGTTCATATGTGCATCAAGATTCATATATGAATTGCAAAGCCCCAATGTATACATTGAGAGCACATATAACAAGACATAGGATATGATAGTGATTTTATTTTTAATCACTATTTTTATATGCCTTTTGAAGATTAAGAAAAAAACTCTTAAAGCATAAGTCATTATCAGTTTTTTACATGGAAATCTTCTATATTTATCACGCTTGAAGCAACGTCATCAAGAAATCTATCGTGCGTACTTAAAATCACTATCCCTTTATTGGCACATCTTGATTTTATGATATTTATAAGATGTTCGCGATATTTTTCATCTAAGCCCTCAAAAGGTTCGTCTAAAAGCCATAATTTTGCATTACTGATTAATAATAATGTTAGTAATACTCTTTGTTTTTCTCCTTTAGATAAATCACACACCATCGTGTTCTTTAGACTATTTAACCCCAAAGTATGTAAAGATGCTGGCACCTTTATATCTTGATCATAAATGCCAGACCAAAACATAATGTTTTCCAATACAGTGAAATTTTCATCTAGAACATCAGAAGAGCCTATATGACAAACATTTTGCATATAGGCTGAAGGGGTTGCTAAGTCCTTACCATCAAAATAAACTTCTCCTTTTGAATTTAAAAATCCTGCTAATATTTTTAATAATGTTGTTTTCCCAGACCCATTTCTTCCTTTAATCAAAATTAAAGATCCTGGAAAGGTGCAAAATCCTATGTTATGAAATAGGGGTTTGCCGGATCTTTGAAAACTTATGTGATTGCAAAGAAACATGTCATCATTTTACTATACCTGATTCCTTATATTGCTTATATAGCTGTGCGTATTTACCATTTTTTTCAATTAGTTCATGATGAGAGCCATGCTCTGAAACTTTGCCATCTGCAATAAAGAAAATTACATCAGCCGATTCAATAGTTGAAAGCCTGTGAGCTATCACAATAGTGGTTCTTCCTTGCGCTAAATATTCAAGGGCTATTTGTACTTTTTTCTCTGAAATTGAATCTAGTGCGCTTGTTGCTTCATCTAAAAGCAAAATAGGAGCATTCTTTAAAATCCCTCTTGCTATGGCTAAGCGTTGTTTTTCTCCACCTGACAACTTAACACCTTTTTGACCTATTTGTGTTTCATATTTTTTGGGTAATTCCATAATATAATCATGAGCAGCCGCTGCCATAGAGGCATCCATCACTTCCTCATCTGTTGCCTCAAGTTTTCCATATCTAATGTTTTCCATAATACTATCATCAAAAAGATTTACTTCTTGACTGACAAAGGCAATATTTTTTCTTAAAACATTGATTTTTATATCTTTTATATTGATACCGCCAATTGTAATTAATCCAGAATCAAAGTCGTATAATCTTTGAAGTAGATTGAGTACAGTGCTTTTTCCAACACCAGATTCTCCAACCAAAGCAACTTTTTGACCCTGTTTGATGGATAAATTGACGCCGTTCAAAACATCTTGTGAGCGTTTGTAAGAAAAATAAACATCTTGAAATTCTACGTCAAAAGAGTTCATGGATTTTACCACCTGTCTTGGTTCAATCTTCACTTCCGCTTCTGTGTCAAGCATGATGAACAGTCTTTTCGCCGCTGCAAGTCCCTCTTGCATCAAGGTGTTAAGTTTTGAAACAGCTTTTAAGGGCTTATATGCTAATAACAAAGCCATTATGTAAGAAAAGAATGATCCGGGTGTTGTTTCGCCATCAATTACCTGCGAGCCACCATATAATATTACTAAGGCAACGGCGAGTCCACCAAGAATTTCCATCAAAGGAGAGGATGCAGATTCTATATACGAAGCCCTTTTATACATGGCAAGAAAAAGTTCTATTATTTGTTTAGCTCGGCTTATTTCATAACTTTCTCTGCAATATGACTTTATCAGCTTGATATTTTGGAAAGTTTCGTCCAGTCTCACGGTAAAATCTGCTAATTGCTCTTGCATACTTTTTGAAATTTTACGCATTCTTTTGCCCAATTTAATTATTGGGTAAAAGGCTAATGGAAATATAAAGAATGTGATGCATGCTAAAGTAAAGCTTTTGTAAAACATTGTGAAGATTAAAGCTGTTAGAGTTAAAGATTCCCTCACCATGCTTGTAAGTATTTCGGATGAGGTTTTTTGGATGGAGTTTATATCGTTTGTAAATCTAGAGATGAGATTGCCAGAAGGATATTTTGTTAAGAACTTTAAATCTGCATATATTAGGTGTGTATAAAGCTTGATCTGGATATTAGAAACTATAGTCTGACCTATTCTTTTCATGATTGCAGACTCATAAAATGATGCAACGGCATTTATTATGGTATTAATTAAGACCGCAAGAGGAACTATATAAAGCATACCCTTTTTTTTGGTAACGAAAATATCGTCTAGCACAGGCTGTATAAGCCATGCGCTAGCAGCAGTGGTGATTGCTATAATCACCATGCATAGAATTGCTAAAGAGAAACGTCTTGATAAAGGCTTTATATATTCTAAGAAGAGTCTCTTTGCTAAGTACCAAGTGCTGTCATATTTGTTTTTTGTATAATTTTTCACTTCTTATTTGATAAAATTCACCAATATTCTTTTAAAAAAAGATGGCTGTTTTGGTTTATAATTTTTTGTATTATGTATTGAGCGAGCTTCTTTACTCACGTCATCTGTATTTTTATACTTTCTCAGAATCTTTTTTGAACCTCCGCTTATTAGCTTAGATTGTTTTGCGACTACTTCTTTTTGATTTAAGTAATCCTTAGTAACAATGTTATTAGGTTTTGCATATTTAAGGGGTTTGAAATATCTATTATAGACCTCATCTTCTAATGTTGATTGTTGATTTTTATCAACTGATATTCTATTTTCATGAGCTCTTAAAAAATCATCAACATACAATGCAATTGTTATTTTATTCTCAGACTCTAGATAAGAAATATCTTGCTTATAATGATTGATTAGATAAATCAATACATCAGTCGGCAAAAAGACACATATATTCTTTTGAGGATGAGATGAGATATAATATCTTATTTCGTTCAATGCCACTAAAGCACTTGAATGCCAGGAAGTAACTCTCCCCTCCCCTTTACAGTTCGAGCAAACCTTGGAAGACATTTCAAAAAAACTTCTTCCTTTTCTTTGTCTTGACATCTCAAGAACACCGAATTCACTAATCCTGCCAATATTCACTCTTGATGAATCATACAGAAAAGCTCTCTTTACTCTTTTTTCTACCTCTCTTCTATTCTCTTCTTTTTCCAAATCTATGAAATCTATCGCTATTAAGCCATATATTCCCCGGAGTTTGCATTGTTTTGCAATTTCTCGAGCAGCCTCCAAGTTGATATTTAGTGCAGTTTCTTCTATATTATATTCATCGGTATATCTACCAGAGTTGACATCAATTACAGTAAGGGCTTCTGTACTATTAATCACTAAATGTCCTCCTGAATTAAGAGGAACTTTATTGCTCCATAGGAGATCTAATTGCTTATTTAGTTTATATTTATGTAATATAGGGATCAAATCATCATGCTTTTTGACTTTTTGAGAATCTTCAGAGATGAAAACATCAATAAATTTCTTTGCTTTTTCATAAGCTTTCTCTCCAGAAATCACTATTTCGTCTATATCCTCTCCATAATGAGCTTTGATTCCACTGATAATAGCATCTCCTTCTTCATATATAAGAGAAGGAGCGAGAGACTTGAGAACTTGTTCTTTAATTTTACCCCACACTCTTTGTAGATAATGAAAATCTTTTGCTACATCTTCATTGCCTTTAAAAGATGCAGCGGTTCTGAGTATTAAATAAGAGTTTTTATTTTCATGTATCAGTTCAGTTGCTAGATTTTTTAGTCGCTCTTTATCATCTGGATCTTCTATTTTTCTGGATATCCCAACTCCTCTTTTGAGGGAATTTGGAGAAAAGACACAATATCTACCTGATAATGATATATATGTCGTCATTGTCGCTCCCTTGTTAGCTCTTTCATCTTTCTCCACCTGAACAAGCATAACCTGATCTTTTTTTAACACTTCTTGAATGTTGTAATCATGTAATTTGACAGAGGCAAGAGACTTATATTGAGACGCTTCTTCACTTTCAGAGAAATTTTTGATTTTTTCAACTAACCTTTCTTTATCTTCTTGCTGAATTTGAAAGTATTTAGGATGAATTGCATCAAAAGGCAAAAAGCCTTTTTTTTCATTGCCATATTCAACGAATGCAGCTTGTAAGGCAGGTTCTATTTTGGTTATTTTAGCAAGATATATGTTTCCTTTAATGGGTTTTAAATTTATGTTTTGATATTCAAAATCCTCTATTCTAGACTTTCCGTTTATCACCAAAAACTTGGTTTCTTGAGGATGATAAGAATCTATGATTATTTTTTTTGTCATCTTTTTCCTTTATTCAAATAAAATTTCTAATCCGAATTTAATACTGATGGATTGACTTCACAAAATATTAGCTATATATGATACTCATGTTCAATAGCTACTTGAAGCTATCAAAGCATTATATATCATTCAAAAAAAAATGATAGTTTTAAATACCATGAGCAAGATCAATTTTTTTTCGTATAGAAAATATTTTTTCACATTTAGCATTGCTCTCACCATTGTAACATCTATATTATTTTTTACAAAAGGTTTGAATTTTGGGATAGATTTTAAAGGTGGGGCTATTATTGAGTTTTTACTGAACGATCAATGTGACGCCGAACATAACCTAAGAGAGCTTAATGTAGAATTTTCACGAACAAAGGATACAATTTCAGTTTTAACAGGATCTACTAAGTTAGAAGAGGTTGAGGATTTAAAGCGATCTTTGAAGAAGGGGTGTGAAAATATTGAATTTTCTAAGGTGGATTTTATCGGTCCAAAAGTAAGCAAAGCTTTGATACATAAAGGAGCAATAGCTTTGATATTATCTCTTGTTGCTATAGCTTGCTATATCTTCATAAGGTTTAATATTCGATATAGCATCTCTGCCATAATATCATTGACACATGATATTGTTGCCATATTTGCTGTTTTTCTTATATGCCAAATTCCACTTGATCTTACAACACTTGCTGCAACTTTGACTGTAATGGGTTATTCTATTAATGATAGCGTAGTAATTTTTGATAGAATGCGAGAAAAAAGCACTCTAAAGAAAAGTGTGGCTATTACTTCTGAAATAATAAATGAGAGCATTAACGAAACTCTTTCTAGGACTATAATGACGTTCTTAACTACATTTGTCGCATGCATTTCATTATGGTTATATGGAGGTGAAAATCTTAAAAATTTTAGTACAATAATTATCTTGGGGATTATTTTTGGAACTTATTCATCTATATGCATCTCCGCTAATGTTATGGTATACTTAAACCGCTATGATTTTAAAAAAATTCTTTAGAAAAAAATCTTTTAATCAATTTAATGAAGATGCTGACTCCAAGAGTTTCAATAGGAGTTTTAACGCTATACAGCTTATTTTCTTAGGTATAGGAGCTATTGTAGGGGGCGGTATATTCGTTCTTACAGGTTTTGCATCATATCATTATGCTGGGCCATCAATTGTCATATCCTTTGCGTTAAGCGGGTTTGTTTGTATGTGCGCAGGATTTTGCTATGCTGAGTTAGCTTCATTGGCTCCAGTGGCAGGTGGTCCATATTCTTATACATATGCAATATTAGGAGAGTTGCCAGCATGGCTGATGGGTTGGGCTGTGATCTTTGCATATTTTTTAAGTGCCTCATCTGTTGCAAATGGGTGGTCGAGTTATCTAGTTGGTTTGTTATCAGATTTGAATATTTTTCTCGACCCAAGATTGGTAAATGTTGCAGGATATGATATAGGAGGTGGTGTTAAGGCTATTTTTAATTTTCCAAGCTTTGTGGTATCAGTTTTTTGTAGCGTGATTTTGATCAGGGGAACTGAGACCTCATCTGTATTTAATATAGTAATAGTGATTATAAAGATGTCTATCTTAGTGTTATTTGTTATTTTAGGCTCGGCAGTTATAAATACTGAAAATTGGTCGCCTTTTATGCCACAAAATGAGGGAGTATTTGGCAGATACGGCGTGTCAGGGATTTTTGCAGGCACCACTATGGTATTTATGGCATTTAGTGGATTTGATTCAATTTGCACAACTGCCCAAGAAACAAAAAACCCAAAAAAAGACTTACCCATAGGTATTATAGGTTCCATTGCCATAGCGACTATTTTTTACATCATAATAGCTTTAGTATTGACTGGAATAGTCAATTATAAAGATTTAAACACTTTACAACCCATTTCTTTGGCTGCAGAGAAGATTGATATGCCTATTTTTACAATATTTGTTAAAATAGGGGGGCTTGCTGCTCTGACTTCAGTGATATTAGTGCATCAGTACGCAATGATCAGAATAATTTATACAATGGCTAAAGATGGGTTGTTGCCAAAGTTTTTTACTGAAATGCACCATAAATACCAATCGCCAGTTTATATCACTGTTGTAGTGGGGACAGCAATGGGAATAATCTCAGGGTTTTTTAGCTTGGATAAATTGGCGCAAATAGGAAGTTTTTTTATTGTATTGAGTATTATTATAGTATGTTCTAGCGTTCTCTATCTGAAGTATAAGGAGCCTAATTTACCCAGAAGTTTTGTTGCTCCTTTTTCACCCTTTTTGCCTATAGTGGCCATATTACTAGCATTGCAATTAATTTATAGCTATCCCTTAAGCACTTTAATAAATTCTTTTTTATTACTACTCATTACTTTTATTTATTATCTTTTTAGCTCGGTTATAAAAAGTGGTTCAGAGGATTGAATGAAAATCTTAAGGTTGTCTTTTCAAAAAAAAAGTATAGATGAAATTAACGATAGTCACTCCACCAAAGCCCTTAGCAAAGAATTAAGTTTATTTCAGTTAATTTGTTTTGGGATAGGAGTTATCGTAGGAGCTGGGGTTTTTGTATTAACCGGTTTAGCAGCTAATACTCATTCTGGGCCAGCTGTTACTCTTTCTTTTGCTTTAAGCGCTTTGATAGCATTGTTTGCAGCATTGTGTTATGCAGAGTTTGCCTCTGTTATAAAAACCTCAGGAGGGGTTTATTCATATACATATCTAGTATTTGGCGAACTTATTGCTTGGGTTATAGCGTGGATAGTCATTTTTTCTTTAGTGATTGCGGCTTCATTTGTTGCGTCTGGTTGGTCGAGTTATTTTATAGATTTGGTTGGGTTTAATTTAGTGTTTAAAAGCAGTCCCTTTGTGATAAACTTCCCTGCTATTGGTATAATCTTTTGTGTATCTGTTGCTTTATATAGAGGTGTAAGATTTTCTGCTATAATCACTACATCAATAGTTGCGCTCAAGTTATTAGTGTTGATACTATTTTGTGTTTCAGGGTTATTTTATATTGATATTGCTAATTTTTCTCCTTACATACCGCAAAATACAGGTGTTTTTGGAGAGTTTGGGTTTTCAGGTATTGTATCTGGAGCTTCGATGTTATTTCTTTCATATAATGGCTTTGATTCAATTTGCACTA
>CBFHIH010000009.1:0-15587 GCA_965655955.1 Candidatus Midichloriaceae bacterium
AAATGGTGAATTTTAAAGATTGATTGTGAGATATGTGCTCAAGCGCTTCTGCTGCTATCCTTAAAGAAGCTTTTTTGCCAGCTTCATCATTGTCAAAGCATATAATGGGATCGTGAACTAATTTCCACAATTTTTTTATTTGTTCTATATTTACGCTTGTTCCAAGGGGCGCAACAACATTTTTTATGCCTTCAGATGCTAAGGAGATAACATCCATATATCCCTCAACAAGGATGCATTCGTTTGATTTTATAATATCTCTTTTGGAAATATTGAACCCATATAAATGATTGCTTTTGTGAAAAATGGGATTTTCTGATGAGTTGAGGTATTTTGGGGATTGATCTCCCAAAGCTCTGCCGCCAAAAGCTATACAGTTATTGCGCTCATTATATATGGGAAATAGCAATCTATCAAAAAACATGCTATAAATCTTTCCATTTTTCTTTACTAGAACTCCAGACTCAATGATGTTTTTTTCTGAAAATTCTTCTAATAGGTACTTAAGTAACTCTTGGTGATTGCTTGGAGCATATCCTAAGTTATACAGATCTATTGTCTTGTCCGAAATATTTCTATTTTTTATATATCTTAATGCCCTTTTTCCTTCCTGAGAGAAAAGCTTTGTTTTATAATATGAGCAAGTTTTAGAATATATTTTATAAAAAACTTCCTTTTCATCAGTTTTGTTTTGTTGTTTTTGTATCAAGTTGGAGTCAAGACCAGCAAGGTTGGCAAGTTTCTTTATTGCCTCTTTATACTCAAGTCTCTCATATTCCATTAGAAAATTGACGATGTTGCCTTGTGCACCACAGCCAAAGCAGTTATAAACATTTTTTTCGTTATTTACAAAGAATGAAGGGGTTTTTTCTTTATGAAAAGGACACAGCCCAGTGTATTCACTGTTAGATTTTAAAGTTAGCTTCACATATGATCCGATGAGATCCACCAGAGAGAGCCTCTCATTAATAAGAGAAATTAGATTGTTCATTTAATTATTTTGAACGACTTGTTCCTAATCCTGCTATCTTTGCTCCTGCTCCAATAGGAGTGACGGGTGGTGATAAACTAGAGCCAAAATTTGATATAGCGATGACATCATGAAATCCTTTCATGGAGCCAATTAAATTTTCAGCCATTCTAAAGGGTGTGCTAGAAGTTAGAGTGGCAAGTTTGGATGACTGCTGAAGGCTTTCGAACGAAAAGTTAATCTCTTTGAACAAGACGTGATCTACGTTCATGCCTCCGCCTATAGACCCACCAGTCGTTAGCCCACTTGAATCAGCCATAAAGTTACCGTAGAATGAATTTATAAACCACTTACACAATTCTTTATACACTAAATATACGATGGTTGCAAAAATTTTTCCAAATCTATCAAGAGGTAAAGATATTGTTCATGTCACTGCAAAAGAAGTGAGCAACTCTCCTGGTATTTATAAGATGATTGGAGGTGAAGGTGAGATCCTGTATATAGGGAAGGCAAAAAATTTACCAAATCGTATTGCACAGTATGCAAATTTTGATGCTATGCCAAATAGACTGAAAAGGATGGTGAGCTTTTTAGATAAGATAGAGGTTTTGCTGACAAAAACAGAGCAAGAAGCTTTACTGCTTGAGTCTCAGTTGATTAAGAAGGTCAAGCCACGTTACAACATACTGCAAAAAGATGATAAATCATTCCCTTATATCGCGCTAGACCGGCAAAATGATTTTCCAAGATTATATAAATATAGAGGAACTAAAAATTCAAACTTAACTCTTTATGGACCTTTCATAGACTCTGGAAGGTTGATGGGAACAATGAAAGAAATGCAAAAACTCTTTTTACTTAGAACTTGCTCGGATGCATATTTTAAATCTAGAAAAAGACCTTGTTTGCTATATGACATCAAGAGATGTAGTGGACCATGTGTTAGCAAGATTTCTCAAGAGGAATATCAAGACGCAGCAAAAAATTTCTCTCTTTTTGTCAATGGTAAGTCGAAAACTTTGTATCAAAAATTACTCAAAGATATGAACGGATATAGTCTTTCTATGCAATATGAACAAGCGGCGATCATCAGGGATCAATTGAAATGCTTGAATGGAATACAGTCGAACAATGTTTCAGGATTTATGCTGGACCACAAGGATGTTGATGTATTTGTTTTATATCATCACAGGGAGTATAAAAAATCTTGTTTTTATGTTTGTAGTTTTAAAAACGGGCAAAATTTAGGAACGCATGAGGAGTATTTTGACAATTTCCCCAAACAATCCGATCAAGAATTATTGCAAAGTTATGTCTTTGCCTTTTATCAAAAGAGAGAAGTTCCAGAAGCGATTTTTTCAAATGTTGTTTTGGATGAATTGATTCATTTAGATCCTTTGAGAAAGATTGGGGTGCGTTTTTTAAAAAAAGAAAGCTCTTCAATCATGGAATTTGTCTTTAGAAATGCGGAAGAGGCCTATGAGCGGTATATTAGAGAATATGTAAAAAATCGAGATTTACTCAAAGAGCTGAGCGATATTCTGGGAAATGATTATGTTCCAGAAAAGATAGAAATTTATGATAACAGCCATAATTTTGGTGAGAGTTCATATGGCTGTGTTGTTGTTTTTGGTGTAGAAGGGTTTTTAAAAAATGAATATAGGAAGTATAAAATTTCAAACGATAAAAATGATGATTATATGATGCTTTCTGAGGTCTTAAGAAAAAGATTTGCTAAGAAAAATCCCAGTGATTTTCCAGAACTTATATTAATAGATGGTGGCAAGGGACACTTGAATGTGGCATATGAGACATTGAGAAAATTAGAGCTTAACATACCGATGTTAGCGATTTCAAAGGGGAAGCAAAGGAATGCATCAAGGGAAGTTTTTCATCAAATTGGTAAGGACCCATTTATTTTGAATAAAACTAGTGATATGCTTCTTTTTATGCAGAAAATGAGAGATGAAGCACATAGATTTGCCATCACCACACATAAAAAAAGTATGGCTAAAAAGACTACTTTCTCTATACTTGAGAATATACCAGGTGTTGGCAAAGAAAGAAAAAAAGCATTGTTGACTCATTTCAATTCTTTTGCTGAACTAAAGCTTGCATCTGTGGTTGATATAGCTAATGTATCAGGTATAAGCATGAGTTTAGCTGTTATCATTTTTGATTATATTAGGGAAAATGTTGCTGAATAAAATTAGGTCATATCTTGTTAATCTTCCAAATATTTTGACGGTGATCAGGATTTGTTTGATACCCGTCATTGTCGTGACGTTTTATGTAGATTATAAATTTTCGAAATATATGACAATCTTTATATTTGTTTTTGCAAGTGTCACAGATTATTTTGATGGTTTGTTGGCAAGAGTTTTGAATGCTCGGTCAGAATTTGGTAAGATTTTTGATCCGATAGCAGATAAAATGCTTGTTGCATCCGTTTTTGTGATGATGGTTTCTCAAGGTATTGCTCCAGTTATTCCCATAATAGTTATATTGTGTAGAGAAATTTTAGTGTCAGGCATGAGAGAGTATATTTCTGAATTAAATTTGAGAGTAAGTGTTTCGGTGACTAGTTTGGCAAAAATTAAGACATTCGCTCAGATGACTTCGATTGTTATTTTGCTTTTATCCTCAATTGATGAATATGCTTATTTTTCTTCTTTAGGAAATGCATTAATATGGATATCTGCTGTTTTGACGGTTGTTACTGGATATATATATCTTAAAGAGCTAAATAAAAAAATTTGATTAATGCAGATAACTATACTTGGTTGTGGAAGTTCTGGTGGTGTTCCTGTGATTGGTTGTGGATGCTATGTTTGCAAATCGCCAAATAGTAGAAATTTCCGTACAAGACCTTCTATTCATATTGCCACTGAGAAGGCTAAGATATTGGTTGATACTTCAGTTGATCTGAGAATGCAGGCATTAAAAAATAATATTTTTGAATTGGATGCTGTATTTTACACTCATGATCATGCGGATCATTCAGCGGGCATTGATGACATTAGGTATTTTGCTAAACATAAAAAGGCATTAGACGCCTATATGGATGAACGAACTTACGATAGGCTATCTGCTAGATATCCTTATATATTTTCAAGCAACCAGCATTATTCAAAAGCGCTTGAAAGAAAGATCCTTCCTAAAGAATTTAGCATAGGCGATGTCAAGATTCATTCTTTTGATCAGGTTCACGGAGAGATTATGTCAAAGGGTTTTAGGTTTAATGACATAGTATACTCAACTGATTTTAATGATATTCCAGAGGATGCGTTTCAATTTTTGGAAGGCTTAGAGCTTTGGATTGTGGATTGTTTGAGCTATACCGAGCCACGAAGTCATTCTTATTTAGATAAAACGCTTTCATTAATAGAAAGAGTTAAGCCAAGAAAGGCGGCTCTAACTCATATGGGACATGATATAGATTATGATGAAATTATGAGAATGTTGCCGTCAAATGTTGAGCCAGCATATGATGGGATGGTTATTAAGATATGAAGATTAAAAAGATTATCAGGAGTGTAACAGAGAGAAAAAAATTGTCTGTTGATGAGATTGCAGAAGTGATTTTGTTTGCATTGAAAGGTTCTATATCTCCTGCGCAAATATCTGGTGTTTTTACTGCTATGACAATTGAAGGAATAAATAAAGATTTTTATCTAGCTTCAAAGACAGCTCTTGATCCGATGCTGGGTTATGACTCTTGTGATATTAATATATTCTCTAACACTCAAAGCGACTTCGTGTTTTTATTGATATTTTATTTATCAGAATTCTCTCAAAAATTATCAATACATTTTAAAGATTTAAAAGAAGATAATTCTGACGTTTTTAAAAAAATGAAATCAGAAGAAATTTATCATTATAGTGATGGCAAAGCCTCAATATCCTTAAATAACTATAATTATTTATTACGTAATATTGCGTTTTTGGATAGAGAGTTAGGTTTTTCGCATATTTTGCACTTGTTAGAAATTATAGCTTCTGGTCAAGAATCTAAGTTAGATGTGTTAATTTTAGATAAAGATCTTTACAGCTTGGAATGTGTTGATGTTGCTAAAATATTTGAGGGCAGGGTAGTGATTTTTCTTTCTTCAGAAGTGTTGGAGGTAAAGAGGGTTATTGATTATGACTTGAATGATCGTGTCTCTATTCCTATTAAAAGAAACTTTGATGTTCAAGATGATGTAATATTTCGTCCTATAGAAGAGCTAAGAGCAGCTATATTTAGCAAAAGCACATTAAGTATTTCGAGTGATTTTGATTTCGAAAAAATACAAAAAAATACGATGCAAAGATTTTTATCTTTTAAAAATCAAATTTTTCAAAATGATCCAGAAGGATGATTTATTGCTATTGGTGCATTAGGCGCTAATTAGAGAATTTCAATACTTTGAAAAGATCTCCCATCTGATCTCTAGAGATCAGACGATTAACTTGAGAATTAATAATATCAGAATTTACTGTTTTCGCTTTTTCTAAGATGCCCCATTTTCTTAAAAATTCTGCTTGGGTCATTATATCATAAGAGATGATATTTTGAGAGTTTTCGATTATATTTATGAGAGCTGAAAAGTCCACCAATGATGTTATGTCTGAGTTTTCTATGTCATCAAACAAGCCAATTTTAGTATGATTTTTGATGGCTTGCAAAGTGTTGGTGTTGGGAGAATTGAGATACCCATAGTCTATAATCAAGCAATGACAGCGCCTTTGATTCATTTTTTGAATTATGTTTTGGATATATTCGCTTCTTTGTGGTGATATCTCAATGAAATCAAAAGGGTTTTTTGAGATTGTATGTTTTGGGAATAAAGATGGCATTAAGCTGAATGCAAGCTCATTATTTATTATGCTAAGACATATTTCCCATATTTTGTTATTTTTAATGCAGAATTGTTTTATTGGCAGTGCATCGAAAAATTCATTAGATATGATGAATAAATTATTAGTTTCAATATCATTTATGTTAGAGATCCAGCTTATTTTAGATTTTAGATCAGTTAAATTATCCAATGCTTTTTTTTGTACCTCTCTTAATAAAGGGCTGGTCTCAACTAAAAATATGTTGGATATCTTATTCCACAAATCAGGGTAATTTTTTAACGTTTTTAATATATCAAACATCATAGTTCCGTTGCCAGGTCCTAATTCGACAAGTGAAAAATCTTTTTTTATCTCATCATGCCAGGTTTCCGCTATATAATCCGCTATGGTTTCTGAAAACAATGGGCTGATTTCAGGGGATGTAATGAAATCGGCTTTTTTTCCAATAATGTGGGAAGAGTAATAATAATGGGTCTGTAAGCTAAGGAAATGATCCAGTTTGATATAACCATTGGTGATTATATGAGATCTTAGATGTTGATTAAGTTTATTCTTCATGGTTTAATCCTAAGAAATCTATTTGGTGGGTGCTTTTGGTTAAGGTTTTATTGCATTATCTCTTGATTTTTGCCCTGGGAGTTTTTCTAGCTTTGGGAGTTGGTTTTATTCAATTCTTTCCACTAATATTACTTTTTGGCTTTTTTGTACACATATTAAATGACTCAAAAAATAAATTTTTCTTAAAAGGTTTTGTTTTTGGTTATGGGTATTTTTTAGCCAGTTTTTATTGGATACCCTTGGCCATTTTCAAAAATCCTGTGGTTTCAGTTGCATGGGTTCCTGTTTTCATCATATTACTTCCCGTTCCATTGGCGTTTTTTATAGGATTGATTGCAAGTTTTAGTTCTTTGTTTAAGCGCAACAAAGTACTATTTTCGTTAAACTTTTCGTTTCTTTGGGTTTTGCTTGAGTTTATCAAAGACAACCTTTTTTTCTCATTGCCGTTATCATTGTTTGGAAATATATCTCTAAGTTTTCTATATTTTGCTCAGGGACTATCTTTGATAGGGCTTTATGGAATCAGCTTGCTGTTAGCCACTGCCTCTAGTTCTGTTTTTTCGAGGAATATTTATTATCTTACGGTGAATTTTATACTGATATTGATGATTTCAATTGATGGTCAGCATAGAATTGATGTTCAAAAGAGAGAGAAATTTGAGGCAAAGAAAATAATAAGGGTTGTCCAACCTAACATTCAAGAATATGATTTCCATGATGAAGATATAAAGACACAAAATCTCCAAAAGCTGATTGCATTGACCCAAAAAGATGGGTTATCTAAAGTTGATTATGTTGTTTGGCCTGAATCTGCTCTTCCTTATGTCATTACAAAAGATGCAATGATGAAGAAGTTTATTAACAAGTTGTTACCATATGAAAAAAATAAGTTTTTGATAACTGGCGCAGAAAGAAGAGAAGTTTTTCAAGATGAGACTTTTAACTCGTTGATTGCCATCAATAAAGAGGGATTGGTGCATAGTTATTATGATAAAAAAACGCTCGTTCCTTTTGGAGAATATATTCCCTCATTTTTTAGATGGTTGTTTTTTAATAAATTATCAAATTCATATCAACTGGAAGATTATGCTCAAGGAAATGGTGATAAAGTATTACATTTAGATGATAATTATGTTATGATTCCCACAATCTGTTCAGAAGGTTTTCAGAAGATAGATGATATCAAGACTTCAAAAGGATTGCATCATCTCCCTGTTTTGAATGTATCAAACGAAATTTGGTTTAATCATAGCACTGCGCCATATCATATTTTTAACACATTAAAAATAAAAGCAATTGAGCTTGGAATTGCGATAATAAAAGCTGGAAATGTAGGTTTTTCAGGTTTCATCAATGCGGAAGGGAAGGTGGATGAAGAGTCTCAATTAAACACAGAGGAGGTTTTAGACATTAATGTCTCTCAGCTCTACAAGAGTTTTTCGTTTTATCAAAAGTTTCAGAAGTTTGAAATTGTAATTTTATTTACCTCTTATTTTATGCTGCTTGTGGTGTCTTTTTCTCTTCGCAATCTGTCTTTCAAGAGACGCGCTTTATAAGTTTTGGAATAATAATATTTCTTTGATATAATCTATGATTTGTGATTAAAGATATGTTATATGATAGTCTTAGGTATTGAAACCACCTGTGATGAAACCGCTGTTGCAATAGTGGATGACAAAAGGAAGATATATGCCAATGAATTATTTTCTCAAGTCAAAGAGCATGAGAGATATGGTGGTGTGATGCCTGAAGTGGCTTCCAGAAAACATTCTGAAATATTGCCAATATTGATAGAACAGGCATTGAAAACATCGTCTATGTCTTTTGATGATATAGATGGAGTTGCAGTAACAGGAGGGCCAGGTTTAATAGGCGGTGTTATGGTTGGTGTGGTTTATGCTAAGACAATTGCGTCATTGCTCAACAAGCAACTTATTGCAATAAATCACTTAGAAGGCCATGCCTTGACAGTTAGATTGACTGATGAAATTGGTTATCCTTACCTACTTTTGTTGATTTCTGGCGGGCATTGCCAAATTGTTGTTGTTAAAGATTTGGGCCAGTATGAAATATTGTCTACAACCATTGATGATGCGGTTGGCGAAGCGTTTGATAAAACAGCTAAAATTTTAGGTCTGGGTTATCCAGGAGGTCCAGAAATAGAAAGGTTAGCGCAAAAGGGTGATATATCAGCTTATAGATTGCCTACGCCTTTAAATAAAAAAGAGGATTTAAATTTTTCTTTTTCTGGTTTAAAAACCGCTGCAAGAAATTTGATATTGAACAATGATATTAGTGATGAGAAGGTAAGACAAGATATCTGTGCATCTTTTCAGCATACAGTAGGAAAAATTTTGACAAACAGGGTGAAAAAAGCAATTGAGATTTGTCATAGAAATAATTTTGGTATACACAATGTGGTGATGTCTGGTGGAGTGGCTGCTAATCAGTATATCAAAACCATGTTAGCTGATGTTGTTGCAAAGCAAGGTTGTGATCTTTTTTCTCCGCCTGTGAAATTTTGCACAGATAACGCTGCTATGATAGCTTGGGCAGGAATTGAAAGATTGCAAAGAGGTTTTTCAACGCCATTAAATTTTCAGCCTAGGTCTAGGTGGTTATTAAATGAAATTTATTACGATAGATGAAAAATATAAGAAATTTTGCCATTATTGCTCACATAGATCATGGTAAGTCTACTTTAGCAGACAGATTGATTGAGTTGTGTGGTAATCTTGATCAACGCGAAATGTCAAGTCAAGTGCTTGATTCAATGGACATAGAAAAAGAACGTGGCATAACTATAAAAGCACAAACGGTCAAATTACAATACAAAGCCAAAGATGGTGATGATTATATTTTGAATTTGATAGATACGCCAGGGCATGTTGATTTTAGTTATGAGGTGAGCAGATCTCTTGCTGCGTGTGAAGGATCAATATTGGTTGTTGATGCAACGCAAGGTGTGGAAGCTCAAACAGTTGCCAATGCATATAAAGCAATAGAAAATGATCATGAAATTATAGTGGTGCTAAACAAAGTTGATTTAGCTTCAGCGGACGTTGAAAAGGTGAAGAATCAAATTGAAGATGTGCTTGGTATAGATGCTTCAAATGCCATAGAGATTTCTGCAAAAACAGGGCAGGGTGTTGACAATGTCCTTGAAGCGATAGTGCAAATGTTACCAAGCCCTAAAGGTGATGCGGATGATTATCTCAAAGCTATGCTTGTTGATAGTTGGTATGATAAGTATCTAGGCGTTGTGATTTTGGTGAGAATGATTGATGGTGAATTAAAAAAAGGCATGAATATCAAAATGCTTTCTTCATCAAAAGAGCATGTGATAGAGAGGGTTGGGATATTCACGCCGAAGAAAGTGATAGTGGATTGTTTGAAAGCAGGAGATGTAGGTTTTATTACTGGGAATATTAAGGATATTTCAGATTGTCAAGTGGGTGATACAATCACAACTGTGAAAAATCCTTGTAAAGATTCATTGCCTGGATTTAAGCCAACCCAATCTGTGGTGTTTTGTGGCATATATCCAACTGATGCTGCGCAATATGTTGTGCTGAAAGAAAGTCTTGCCAAGCTAAAATTGAATGATTCAAGTTTATATTATGAGCCTGATACATCTAAAGCACTTGGTTTTGGGTTTAGATGTGGATTTTTAGGTATGTTGCATCTTGAAATTATTCAAGAAAGGCTGGAAAGAGAATATGATTTGGATTTGGTAACTACTGCACCAAGTGTTATATATAACCTCTATATGAGAAATAAAGAGATTATCAAATTGTATAATCCAGCAGATATGCCAAACCCGTCTCAAATCGATTATATTGAAGAGCCCTGGATTGAAGCAACAATGCTGCTGCCTGAAGAATATTTGGGAGATATCATAGCTTTATGCATAGAGAAAAGAGGCAAACAAAAGGAATTAAGTTATGTTGGCAATAGAGTGATGTTGGTGTTTGAATTGCCTTTGAATGAAGTGGTATTTGATTTTTATGAAAGATTGAAATCATCTTCTAAAGGATATGCAAGTTGCGATTGGGAGGTAAAGGAGTATTCAAAGAGTGATTTGGTTAAGATGGATATATTGGTGAATGCTATTTCTGTGGATGCACTAAGTCTTTTAATCCATAAATCACGTGCTGAATATAAGGGTAGGGAAGTGTGTGAAAGGTTGAAAGAATTAATTCCTAAACATTTATTTGCAATTCCGATTCAAGCAGCAATCGGTGGCAAAATTATTGCAAGAGAAACAATTAGCGCTTTAAGAAAGGATGTGACAGCAAAATGCTATGGTGGAGATGTTTCAAGGAAAAGAAAGTTGTTGGAAAAGCAGAAGAAGGGTAAAAAGAGAATGAGAACTGTTGGTAATGTAAATATTCCTCAATCTGCTTTCATATCAGTATTAAAGGTTAAATAAATAATGAAGATAATAGGTATCTTAAACTATAATAACAATTCTTTTTCTGATGGTGGAGAGTGTAATAATCTTGCTTCAGCTGAGAGAAAAATAAATGAATTATTTTCTGATGGAGCGGATATAGTTGACATTGGAGTAAGTGCAACTTCTTATGGTGCAACATTGATGTCTTTTGAAGAAGAGTGGAAGAAGTTAGGGCCTTTATTGTCTGCAAAAAGAGTGAATGATAATGTGAGCGTAGACACCTATCATTATCAAACGATGGAAAAGGTTATTTCTTATGGTATTGGGTATATTAATGATGTCACAGGTGGGAAGGATAAAAGGATATTAGAGCTAATAGCTAAAAATCAAAATGTGAAGTATATATGCATGTATAGCTTAACTCTTCCTGCGGATAAGGATATTAGGATTAAATCTGTGAGTGAGGTCTATGATTGGTGCGGAAATAAAACAGAAGAGTGTTTAAAAGAAGGCATAACGAAAGATCAGCTGATATTGGATCCAGGCATTGGCTTTGTGACCAATTCATTGCAATCTATGGAGTTGTTGAAAGATATATCTAAACTACAAGATTTTGATGTATCAATTTGCATTGGTCATTCTCGCAAATCTTTTTTAGAGAGCATTGCAAAGTCTTCTGTTAATGAAAGGGATGTTGAAACTTTAGCATGCTCTATCTATCTAATGTTGAAAAACATAGAGTATGTTAGAGTGCATAATGTGAAGATGCACAAAAAGGCATTTAATACTTTTAATCAATTTTGGTGTTAAGTTATGAAGGAGTTGTTGTTTGAGGTCTTAAGTGAAGAGTTGCCAAGTCAAATGCAGCATTATGGTGCTCATAGGCTATATTCTCAAATCAAACAAGCATTAGATGAAGCCTTTGGTGGCAATTTTTATGGTGAAATATTTTTTACCCCTCGCAGGATAGGATTTGTGATAAATGATATACCAAAAGACTTAAGGGTGCTGAGTGAAAAAATCAAAGGACCAAAAACAAATGCTCAGCAGATTGCTGTAGATGGCTTTATGCGAAAATATAGTATTATGCATCAAGATGACCTAATTGAAGAAGATGGATGTTATTATTATATCACCAAAGAGCAGATGGTGTATTCATCTGATTTTATCAAAAACGTTATTGAACAATCGCTGTCATCTTTCACCTGGCCGCAATCAATGAGATGGGGTGGCTATCAAATGAAGTGGATAAGGCCAATAATTTCTCTTTTATGCATTTTTGATCAAAATATTTTACCTATCAAGTTCGGTCATTACATTGCAGGCAACACAACGCGAGGGCACCTATTTTTATCAAAAGAAGAAATTACAGTCTCTTCTTATCAAGATTATAAAGAAAAATTGCATAAAGCATTTGTGATACTCAATCAGCAACAAAGAATGGATCTGATAAAACAAAATGCTATTAAGGAATGTCAAAAGAAGGGAGTGTTTTTCAAAGAGGATGAAAGGTTGCTAAAAGAAGTGGCAAATTTAGTTGAATTCCCATATGTTGCAGTTGGTTCAATAGAGCGAAGATTTATGTCTTTGCCGAGGGAGGTTTTGGTGACAACGCTTAGATATCATCAAAAATATCTTTTAACAGAAAACAAAGAAAAAAAACTTGCGCCGTATTTTATCATTGTTTCAAACATTCCAAGTGAAGATGGCATGCAAACGGTGATTAAAGGCAATGAAAAAGTATTAAGAGCTAGGCTCAGTGATGCAGAATTCTTTTTGACAGAAGACAGAAAAAAGAAGCTGATTGATAGATATAAAGATTTGTCACGTCTTTCATTTCATGAAGCGGTTGGAAGTTATTTGACTAAAGTTGAAAAAATCACAGAAATAGCAGTGAAGATTGCTTCACAATTAAACTTAGACATGGATCTCATCAAGAGAGCTGTAAAACTCATCAAGGCTGACTTGATGACAGAAACGGTCAAAGAGTTGCCAGAGCTTCAAGGGATTTTAGGATATTATAACGCGCTTTTTGATGGTGAATCAGAAGAATTAGCCGTTGGTATAAAAGAGCATTATCTTCCTGAAGGTCCTTCGGATTCTGTGCCGAGTTCTATTATGGGTTCAGTTATGGCGCTTGGAGATAAAATATCAACACTAAATATGCTTTTTGCAGCCAACATCAAGCCCACAGGTTCAAAAGATCCATTTGCACTAAGAAGAGCTGCAATTGGTGTGATTAGGATAGTCTGCGAAAATAAATTAAAATTGCGCTTGCGAGATTTGATTAATGATGATGTTAAAGACTTTGTTTTGGAGCGCGTCAAGTCAATCAAACACGATAAAAAAGATACCTATAATATGGATCTATCATTTATTGAAGATTCTTTGAGATAAAAATATATGAATAATACATGCTTTTTATAATAAAGGCTTGAATGTATTTTTAGAGTAGAACTATTCTATTAAGTGTGCGTATATGAGGTGGATAATGATACAAAAATATTTAGATTCCTTAGTTTTACCTGTTATAATTTTGTCTTTATTTGAGGCAAATGATTATCATGAGATTATAAATAATTCAGTTAAAAATGAAGAGATGTCAGAGTGTAATATAGGTCTTGATCTTTTTTTTGACACTAATCAATTATTCAATAATAGTGAAGATGCGTTGCCTGATGAAGAAGATGGTAGCACTACGTTTGATGATACGGAAAAAGAAGACAGTGCTTCAGAATTTGGTGATTTTTGGTAATGACAGTTTAAGGTTTTTCTGAGATTAGTTTAAAGTACACCTTTTTAGTCTCGCATTGACAAGTTACTAAAAATTTTTGATGAAAGATCTCTTACGGTATCCGAGGAAAGACAAAATAAGTCCATTGAGCTTGCGCACAAAGCAAAAAATTGTTGTGGAAAAGGAATTTTTGTGATTTGATTTTTGTGAAGTGGGTATAGATTTTTATATGGGAGATTAAACAATGGCGCGTGATAAGCTGAGTGCGAAACAGAAAGAGACTATAGGGTTGCTGTCTATAGGTACTTTTTTGGAATACTTTGATTTGCTTTTGTATGTTCATTTAGCCGTCATTTTAAATGACTTGTTTTTTCCAAAAACTGATCCCACAGCTTCAAAATTGTTGGCCAATACAGCATTTTGTTTAACTTTTTGCTTAAGACCGATTGGTGGATTGGTGATAGGAAGAATTGGCGACATCATAGGCAGAAAGCATACTATAATCTTAACTACAACATTGATGGCTGTGTCTTGTGGAGCAATGGCTTTGATGCCAACTTATGAAAAAGTGGGCATAGCTGCAGCAATTGGCGTAATGATTTGCAGGATTGTACAAGGATTTTCATCCATGGGAGAGATAGTGAGCGCTTCTGTTTATGTGTCTGAATATCTAAAAGCACCTCATAGATACGTTGCAGCAGGCATAATAGAGATGTCTTCAAGAGCTGGAGGTTTGATGGCATTGGGGGTAAGCTCTTTTATTTTGTGGTCTGGATGTAGTTGGAGAATTATTTTTGGAGCAGGTACAGTTGTAGCACTTATTGGTATTGCTGCAAGATCTAAATTACGGGAATCTTTAGAGTTCATTGAGTATAAAGATATTGATGATAAGTTTAAATTAGAGAAAAATTTAGGGGGGATAAAAAAATTTTTAGGGTTATTTTTTTATGTAATAGTAACCCCTCTGATATTTTATATATCATATAGATATTTTGCGAACTTTATGAAGGAAAATTTAGGTATGACGGCTCAACAAGTAATTAATCACAATCTAAGATTTACAGTGTTAAGTATTTGTATATTCAGTATTTTTGTCTACATATACAAATTTTTTCATCCTTTAAAAGTTGCTATATTTTCAATTGCTGTATTTTCGTTAACGGTTTTTATAACTCCATATTGTCTTTATAATATAGAAAAATTAGGTGGTAGCTTATGTATTGTCTTATTGCAGATAGGTTTGTATCAAGCAGGTGCAAAGGGTCTTATCGCATGGTATAAGTATTTTCCTGTCTTTTTTAGGCTTACTTCATCTGCTGGTGCATTTGGTATTGCCAGCGCTATAGGGTATACAATCTCTTCTTTCGGATTACCACCACTTATAGATCGATTCGGATATTATGGTATATGGGTATTAATGGGACCGTTTGTAGTGGGTATCATTTGGTCATTATCTTTTGTTACTAAGCTTGAGAAAGAAAAAGGCTTATATAACCACTATCCACATAAGGATGAGGAATTTGAAAAAGATCTGAATGAGTATGACTATGTGCTAGGTGATGAATATGCGCAATACCAGGAGGAGTGTGAATATGAAAAAAAGCTGATGGATAAGCTTCAAGAATATAACAAAGAGGCAACGAGTCAGGTGAACACACGCTTGGTGAAAAAGGCAGTGACATTTGCTAAAAAATGGCATGGCAATCAAAAAAGGAAATCAGGTGATCCTTATTACACACATCCTCTGGCAGTGGCAATGATGACTGTGGAATATAAGCCAATGACAAACACTGTCATAGCGGCAATTTTACATGATGTGATTGAAGACAGCGCTTGCACAGTGGAATTGATTGCAAAGGAATTTAACCCAAGGGTGGCAAAAGTGGTTGAAACATTAACCAGAAAAGGTAAAAGCAATAAGCTGAGCATAGCACAGTGCATGAAGAAGATGGTTGACATCACCGACTATGAAGCTTTGTTGATCAAGGGGTTGGACAGATTGCACAACTTGGAAACAATAGGGTTTCTTGCGAGGAACAAACAAAAGGAAATAGCAGAAGAAACTGTTTTTGAAATAGCAAATC
>CBFHIH010000009.1:15597-26978 GCA_965655955.1 Candidatus Midichloriaceae bacterium
GTTCCATATGCAGTTGATGATTTGAACATCAATGACAAAAGGGTGCTGAGGCAAAAGTTGGAAAAACTTACTGATCAAATCATTATGGAATAGCGGTATAGCTATTTCTTGCTATAAATCAATTTTGATGATTTTATTTATTCTTTGTGCTATATGTGTGATGTGATGTCAGTGTGTAGTTATGGAATTTTTGACAGAATATTATCTTCATATAAAAGTAATTCATATTTTATCATTCATTAGTTGGATGGTTGGATTGCTTTATCTTCCGCGATTATTTGTTTATCACTCAAGAGTAGATGCTAAGTCGGATGCATATGAGATTTTTAAGATTATGGAGCATAAGCTTTTGAAAATTATTATGCTGCCAGCGATGATATTAACTGTAACTTCTGGTGTTTTATTGACATATATCATTGGAATTAAGGGTAATTATTGGTTGCATATAAAAATATTTTGTGCTCTCGTGCTCATTTTGATTCATTATGTTATGATCAGATTCAAGGAAGATTTCGAGAATAATAGAAATAAAAAAAGTGAAAGGTTTTTCAGAATATTTAACGAAATGCCAACCATTTTCATGATATTGATAGTTTATTGCGCTGTTTTTAAACCTTGGTGATAAAAAGTGCTTGAATATATGTTGATTTAGTGTTACACTCACAATAACGCGACCAAAGTGGATTTTAATTATCTATGCGTTGTATAACTAGGATTTCCAGGCTTGGGCCTGGGGACTCTGTCTGATTTAGAATTCCAAAATTAATAGCTCTATGTAACTGTAACAGGTTGTGTTGTTATTAGAGAAGAAAGAATTTATGGCTTAGGGTGATTTAATGCAACAATACTGTTGCTACTAGCTTTGTTTTTACTGTATATTTCAGAGGATAATTTTTGTTTGGAATGGCTTTTGTTATGCCAAGCAACAGCAAGATCTTTGTCTTGAGCAGCGCTTGTTATCTTTTTTATATATATCTGGTTTTTAGCTATATTTTTTGAATGATAATGCGCGACTGCCTCGCTCCAATTCTGTGTTCTTTTGTAATTTTTATGCAGATAAGACGCTGAATACTCCACATTGTAGAAAGGATTTATCATTTGCTCAATGCTTTGAAAGTTATTTCTATGATGCTTATAATTTATTTGATTGCACCCTATGTCCATATTCACATTGCCATCATTGATGTTTTCTTTGATTTTTTTGAGCATATCTTGTTTATTTTTAAAAAATAAAGTCTTACCATTAACGTTTAATGACCATGGCCAGGGGGCTTTTTTTTGTATTTTGCTATCCCATTTTCCAGATTCAACGACTGCAATGTAATATAAGTAATTATTTGGAATATTATGTTTTTTTTCAAAATATCTAATAGCATTCAGGCAATAAAATGAATCGGAAGCTGTGACATTCACGCCATAAAATGTAGAGATGAAGAATAGAGCGAAGCAAGAGAGAAGGTTTTTCATTGTAGTGCAGGGATTATTTAAAGAAAAATACTGCCAACGGTATAAAGAGAATATATAGTGCGATCAAAATAGGCAAAAATATCCATGGTTCCAGCATAATTCCAAGAAATATGAAGGCGATGGCTACAAGCAATAGGTTTATCTTTTCTCGATGAATATTAAATTTTTTAGCTGAATATACAGGGATTTTACTGATCATCAATATACTTATCACAAGCATAAATGGTGCTATAAAGAAATAAGAGCTTATAAAGCTAAAGTCTTCAAACAGCTTGAAAGAAAACATCATTGGAGTTAATAGAACGGCTGCTGCTCCTGGCATAGGTAAGCCAGAGAAGTAATTAGAGGATTTTTTGATTTTATTTTGAGATATCTGGGAGGTATTAAATCTTGCTAACCTGATGGTTGAGCATATTATGTAAAACAAAACGATTGCCCATCCTATTCCTTTATAAGGTATTGAATGTAGCGACCAAAGGTAAATAATGACGCTCGGTGCTATGCCAAAATTTGACAGATCAGCTAATGAATCTAGTTGTGCGCCGAACTCACTTGTTGTATTAAAAAATCTGGCAATTCTTCCGTCTATAGCATCTAAAAAAGCAGCTATGCCAATCAGCGCAACTGCTATGTTGAATTTTTCATCAAGAGCGTATCTGATTGAAGTGACTCCTAAGCATAAAGCCAAAATGGTAATTATAGAAGGAAAAAGTTTTTGTATAGATACTGTAATACTTTGATTTTTCATCTACAGTTTATACCTCCTTAAATTTATCATTGCTCCGCTTATTGTATAACGGGTTGCTGTTTGATGCTATTCTTATAATAACAATTTTATAATAACAATTGAGCCTTATGATTCTTCTTTTGCAGCAAAACTTACTGTTTTTTCTTTTTCTTTAGAATCTTTGGGTACATCTTTTTTTGGTATAACTTTCTTTTTTAGAGGTTGCTTAAATTTAGCTATAACCGTTTCCCCACCTATCATCGTTTGTCCTTCAGACGCGAAGATGGTATATTCTTTCGGTAGGTATAGGTCAACTCTGCTTCCAAACCTAATGATGCCAAATCTGTCTCCGGAGTGGACTTTTTGGTGATCTTTTAAATCGCATACTATTCTTCTTGCTATCAATCCAGCTATTTGCACCACACCCACTTCAGTTCCATTTGATGATTCAATCAAAATAGATTGTCTTTCATTATGTTCGCTGGCTTTATCTAAAGAAGCGTTGAAGAACTTGCCATGATGATAGTGCATTTTTTTAACTTCACCATCTATAGGAATTCTGTTCACGTGAACATTGAAGACATTTAAAAAAATACTCACCCTAGTAAACTCAGTGTCATCTGATTTATCTGCAATTTCTTTGGGCAGTTTAGCGGTTGTGATTTTTTGAACAACGCCGTCTGCAGGGCTTATGATAAGATCTTTTTCTAGAGGTGTGACTCTTGAAGGGTCGCGGAAAAAGAATATACACCATATTGTTAAAACCACTCCAATCCAGCCAAATGTCTCAGATAACGAAAAGAAAACAAGGGTTGCTATTGCGAATATTCCTATAAAAAAATAACCTTCTTTGTGAATTCCAGGAAGGATCATGCTCAATGATTTTAACATATAATGTAAAAGTATATTGTAACTAAAACCTATACCAATAAGCTTGTTTTTGCAAGTTATTGATTCTTTTGATTGCAGTTGATGAGAGTTTAGCTTGAAATTTTTTTGTTTTATCTATAACGTTTCATATCATTTTAAGTGGGAAGAAAATGGTTTCTAATATATTGACTGTGTCTTTTGTTGGTTTAACTGCAGAAAAAGTTGAGGTTCAAGTCCATATAGCTGATGGGTTGCCCGCTTTTTCTATAGTAGGTCTTGCAAATAAATCTGTGGCTGAATCTAAAGAACGGATTAGAGCCGCGTTTGCTAGCGTGGGGTTATCATTGCCATCAAAAAGAATTATTATAAATCTTGCTCCTGCCGATTTGATTAAAGAAGGTAGTCATTATGATTTGCCAATAGCTCTTGGTTTGTTAATTGAAATGCAGATTCTTGATCAAGAAGAATTAATATCTTATCTAGCAATTGGAGAATTGTCACTTAATGGTGTAATTAATAAGGTTTCTGGCGTTTTGCCAACGGCGATATGGACGAATATACAAGGTTTGGGTTTGATATGTCCATTTAAAAATGCCAACGAAGCATTTTTTTCTGGAAATCCAGAAATATTAGTGGCTGATACTCTCATAGAGTTAGTCAACCACTTTACAGGCAGGGAGATGATAAAGAAATCATGTTTTGATGAGCTGCCACTATTTGTTAGGCAAAAAAATAAACATGGAGACCTTAGAGATGTAAAGGGGCAAAAAATTGCAAAAAGAGCGTTAGAGATAGCTGCAGCAGGTCAACATAACTTATTAATGATTGGTCCTCCGGGTTCAGGGAAGTCTATGCTTGCAAAACGCATATTAAGTATAACGTCAGAAATGACCAAGGAGGAAATATTGGAGGCCAGTACTATTGCGAGTTTGTCAGGCATATTAGAGCAAGATTCACTTATAACCGAAAGACCTTTTAGAGCACCTCATAGCAGCGCTTCTTTGCCAGCTATGATAGGTGGTGGAAAAAATGCAAAACCAGGTGAAATAACATTAACACATTTGGGAGTGCTATTTTTGGATGAGTTGCCTGAGTTTCAAAAAAATGTTTTGGAATCATTGAGACAGCCTCTTGAGGACAGGTCGGTTACTATTTCAAGAGTTAATGGGCATGTTTCGTATCCAGCAAATTTTCATCTTATTGCAGCAATGAATCCATGTAAATGTGGCTATTTTGGGGATGAAAGATTGCAGTGCAAAAGGGTTCCTCAATGTTCTTTGGATTATAAAAATCGTATTTCTGGACCATTGCTAGATAGATTTGATATACAGATAGAGGTGTCAGAGATAAAGATTTCAGAACTTGAAGATCATGAAGAAAGTGAAAGTTCTGAACAAGTGTATGGACGTGTTTTAAAAGCCAGAGAAGTACAAAAAAAAAGGTATCAAGGCTTGGATATAAAGACGAATGCTGAATTAGAAGGAGAGAAGATTGTGCAGTATATCAGCTTAGATAACGAGTCAAAAGATGTGTTATATCAGGCGGTGAATCGTTTTAAATTATCAATGCGTGGAATGAATAAAGTGCTAAAGATGGCAAGAACCATCGCTGATCTTGAGAATCAAGAAAAGGTTACGCACATTCACATTAAAGAGGCATTGAGCTATAGAGTAAGGGATTTTATTTGAATTAAAAAGGGCATTGCATAATTAGAAATTTTTTTCACTTCATAAGAGAGTGCTATGGTTCAATAGTTTCATTTTAAGTTACTATGAACTGCTTGAACATCCTCAAGATCATCAAGTGCCACAAGCAGTTTTTGAGCCTTTTCCTCATCTTCAGCTGCTATTTTTATTTCTGGGATCCACGCTATCATTGACTCCAAAGGATCTCCAAATTCTTTAAGTAATTTTTCATTAATATCAGAATATTCTTCCATAGCACAGATAACATGCAGCTCTTTTTCTTGCTCTACACAATCCTCTGCACCAAGCTCAATACTTTTTTCAATCACAGCCTCTTTGTCTACTTTATTCGCAGAATAAATGATCAATCCAAGCTTTTTGAACATGTAGCTGACGCTCCCGTGCTCACCAAGAGCGCCCCCATATTTAGAAAAGGTGGATCTAACTTCGCTGGCCGTCCTGTTTTTATTATCAGTTACAGATTCAACAATCACAGCTATCCCATTTGGTCCATATCCTTCATATCTTATTTCTTCAAAATTTTCTGCAGCATTTTTAGCTGAAGCTTTCTTTATTGCCCCTTCAATTTTATCTTTTGGTAAATTAAGCTTTTTGGCTGTTGCAATTGCAAGCCTTAATCTTGGATTAAAAGATGGATCATCACCATTTTTTGCCGCTATAATTATCTCTCTCGTTGCCCTGGTAAAAAGCTTCGCTCTTTTTTGATCCTGAGCTCCTTTTCTATGCATTATATTTTTAAACTTTGAATGACCAGCCATTCCATCAAACCAGATTTATGATATCTAGTATTATAGAGATATAAAAAATTTTTGTAAATTACTTTGATTTATTGCATATTTTTTCAACTGAGTGTAGCTTGATTTTTCTAACTCTTGTAGATTTCTAATGATAGATCCTGTATCACAATTCAAATTATATAAAATCTTTTCAATAAATATCTTTGGCATTGATCTTTCTATTACAAACTCAACGATAGCTTTGATTTCAACCTATCTGATATTATTTCTTATATATAAGATTTCTTGCTATAAATTGACATTCATTCCAAATCGTATGCAAATGGCTTTTGAGATGCTTTTTGGCACTATATCAGATCTTGCAAATTCCATTATTGGCAAGAAGTCAAAAAAATTCAGTCCCTTCATATTATGTATCTTTTTATTTGTTTTGATATCAAATAGCATAGGTATGTTACCGTTTGGTTTTACCTCTACAAGCCATATATCAGTCACTTTTGCTCTTGCCATATTTGTCTTTTGTGTTGTGAATGTTGTAGGCTTCATGAGGCATGGCATTGGTTATTTTGCAATACTGTTGCCTGACGGCACACCTAAGCTTTTAATTCCCTTGATGGTTGTGATTGAATTATTTGCTTACTTAGCACGACCTATTAGCTTGTCTATCAGATTAGCGGCTAATATGGCTGCTGGACATATTACTTTAAAAGTTTTAATAGGATTCATTGCTTTAACAGGTGCGTTTGGTATAGGTTTTTTAGGAGTTTTCCCATTTATATTATTGACAATTTTAACCGGTTTTGAAATACTCATCTCTGTTTTGCAAGCTTATATATTCACCGTTTTAGTTTGCATATATTTAGATGACGCTATAAACATGCATTAGAGGAAAAAATGGAATTGGAATCTCTCAAGTATATTGGAATTGGTCTTTGCAGCCTTGGAATGTTAGGTGCTGCTGTTGGGATTGGTAATATATTCTCATCATTAGTTAGCGGAATAGCAAGGAATCCAGATGCAGAAGGAAAGATGGTTAAAGGAGCCATCATCGGAGCTGCTTTGGCTGAAGCTATGGGATTGTTTGCCTTTATAGTTGCTTTATTATTAATGTTCTTGAAGTGAATTTGTGCCACAGTTAGATCTGACATTTTATGCAGGACAATTTTTTTGGACTATCTTGATATTCCTGCTTTGTTATTTAACTGTTGCAAAGCGCTTTTTCTCCAAATATCAAAAAATAGTTTCTGTGAGGAAAAACAAGATTCATGTCTTACTGGATAAATCTAAATCTATAATGCATGAGATTTGCTCTATAGAGAAAGAAATAAGGGAGCTAGATAATAAAAACTTAGAGCTTATAGAAATTGAGAGAAGGGAAGTTGCACAAAAAATTGGAGAATTACAAAAAAATAATGCCTCTGAAATAAACAAAGAGTTGTTAAAAAAAGATAGGTTATATACAAAAAAATTAATGGACGTAGAATCGGAGCTTATTTCTTGTTTAGAAAGTCGCTCCAAAGAAATAAAAGATAATTTATTAAAATTTTTCTCAAAATAGCTCATGTGGTCATATATATCTTTAGGAATAATATTGTTGCTATTTTTCAAATTTCTTTCAAAGCCTATTCTTGTGATTTTAGATAAAAAAATAAGCGATGAACAATCCTTAGTCTTGGATGCCGAACAAACATTGCGACAATCGGAAGAACAATTGAGATACGCAAAAGAAATTTTAGAAGAAAAAAGATTCAAATCTGAGAAATTAGTCGCTGAATTAAAAAATGACTCAAGGGCTAAAATAGAAAAAGCACAAAAGCAAATGCAGTTAGATAAATCTAGAGCCCTGGCTGAATTTGACGAAGACTATAATCAAAAAATATCTGACATTGTAGATGAGATTCAAAAATCTTTTGTAATATCTTCTTTCAATTCGACGCTCCATGAAATTAAAAACCAGGCATTGTTAAATCAGCAGATTAACAGCTATTTCAAGAAATACATCACTGTTAAAACCTAGGTCGTTACAAACTTTGCTTGTTTTACTTATAATGGGTTGCCATATTTATCATGAAAACCCCAGTTCTTATTTGTTTCATACAAACTTCTACTTACACTTTCTCGCCAGAATAGGCTTTGACCATATTTCAGCTTGACATTATGTTCCGTGATGGCTAGGGGGCAAATCTGGGTAAAAATACGATTTTTGCTTGTTGGAAAATTGGCTTGGCACAGTTTGTTCAACATTCTCTGGGTGGTAAGTGCAAAAATATATAGAAGAATAAGAAGTGCGTTACAAACGAGATAATTTTGAAATTTCGTCTTATTGGTCTGCTTTGCAAGCGTAATCCGAAGCTTAAATCTTGAGGCGGCAGTGCTTCACATTCAACCTCGTGAAGGCGAAGAAGTATTGGCATTTTGGCTCTCCCTCCGCAAATGTTCTAAAAAGGATTTTGGTTTTGAACCTTGGGGTTGATATTCTTTGCTTGGTTTCTCTATCTGGACATTTTTTTCAATCATTTTTGTGAGCTGAGTTTCTGTTGTGGGAATCGCTATATTAAGGTGTTGTAAAACTTTATTTATAGCATGAGCCATTGCAGAAAACACCCTGGTTAAAGATCTTGCATCAGGGTTTGAACTAAAAGGATTCCAAGTGTCTCTGTGATTTAGATCATAAAACGTGATTTTTTTCACACCTTTGCTCACGTCTTCGAAATATTTTGGGTTACTTTTAACCACTTTTTCAAATTTTTCGTGATTGAGTGCCCATTTATTTTCCTCGTTCTTAGTGATACATAAATCGATACTCAATTCTGTGGCAAAATCTTTGAGAGACTCCTGTCTTTTTTGCATTAATGAAATAAGTTTTTCTTGTATAAGCTCAAAAGTTTTTTCTTCTTCTATTGTAGATGCTGCTATTCCCAATCTTTGAGCAAAGCCCTTTATATCT
Source organism: Candidatus Midichloriaceae bacterium (assembly GCA_965655955.1). Taxonomy (GTDB): domain Bacteria; phylum Pseudomonadota; class Alphaproteobacteria; order Rickettsiales; family Midichloriaceae; genus CBFHIH01. The sequence continues at coordinate 24,052 of CBFHIH010000009.1, forward strand.
TTTTCGCTATAAACACTTTTGAGTTCTTTAAATGATGAAGATATGATTTCTTTGAAATCAATTTGCGAAACTCTTGCTAACTCGTTTATGAATTGTTCATTGAGCTTCATCTCTCTTGGGAATTCTCTGAAATGATTGGTTGGACCAAAGCCTGGCAAATGCTGCGCTATTGAATGAGGTTTAATTTCTTCTGTTAGGTTGTTAAACGCTGCTCCAAAATCTATCCGAACAAGTTTTGGATCTTTGCCCTCATCTCTCACCACACCAATGTTTCCCCAGTGAATATCAAAGTCGCCAATTAATAACGATGTCGCCATCACCTCAGGGAATCCTTTATAGCCATTGTTTTTCAATCCATCTCTAAATAAATCCTTTCCAGAACCAACGGAGCCTACCATGCGAGGTCTATCATTCGGTATTTCGCGGTTAGCTTCACTATATATATCCTTATACAAATCCTTATAATTTTTAAAAAACACAGATCCAAGATAAACCTCTCCATCACCTGATCTATCGTTAGAGCTAGATAATTTTTTAATAAAAAGTTCAGGGGAGTGATCAGGTACAGATTTTTGATGAATTCTTGTTCCTAAAAATTCTGCTATATCTTGAGGAGGATTGTCTTTTTTTATTAATGCTTGTTTTTTTTCACCATTCTCTTCAGTCTCATACACACCTCCAAATTCACCAGAAGGTCTTGCTCCACCTTCTTTCTCACCCTTTTTTGTCCAAGTGCTGCCGCTAACATCTATTGTCACGTTCATTATAAATCTCCATCTACATTTATAGTATTAGTGTTGATTATAATAACGCACTTTGTCAATCTTTGTTTTTAGCGTTATAAGAATTGTGTTCTTGATTAAGAAGTGCGTAAAAAGATTCTGCAAATGCTATTGTCACATAATGCGCAGCTTTCTCCATTCCATAGGTAGATACTGCATGGTCTACGTTCACTTTATTGCCCACAACATCATAAGGCATAGTTGCGGTCATTTTAACCAATTCAGCTTGAGAAACAACAAAAGGAACACTAGAAAATGTATAACATTTCATTGCAAGAATTTTCATAATGCGCAAAATCTCGTAGAGTATCTAAGGTGTTGGCCCTTTTTTCTTGTTTATCAGAGTGGATGGATATTACCGTTTTCTCTTTGCACAAAGTGTTGGTTTGACATATTTTTTGATTTAAATCTTCCATTAATTCTTTTTCCGATACAACGGCTATGTTCAATTGATTTTGGAGCTTTTGAATATAGTCATTAGGTCCGTCATGATACTTTTTTGCGTCAACTGTTCTGTTGCCAGTTAATAGATATATTTCATTGATTTTTAATCCATTATCTAAAAGTGACACTAAGTATTCAAATCTTTCTTTCATCACCGGTTGTGTTGCGCCAAAAATCACAGCACATTGATATTGATTTTGGCTGGGCTTTTTTTCTGATAAAAATCCTAGATCAAAAAACACATTTATGACTTGTTGTGCGTATCATGGTTTTGTTAGCCATTTTGGGACAGGAGATTCACCACGTTCTTGATTATGTTTTCTTGCTCTAATTTTTTCTTGGGTTAATTTTAGGAATTTGTTTTGCAATATATTAAAATCTTCCTGTGATTTGCATTGTTCGCTAAAATAGCGATCAGGTATTTCGTGATCATCATCAGCAAGTTTGACAACTTCTGCTATTTTATCGCTTTATTTGCAAAATTCATATAGATAATCCTCATGATGATACGAAAAATCACATATTAATTGTTCAAAGCAAAGCATCGTGTTTCCTCAAATTGCACATAAGTATGGAATATACGCTATTAAGATTACATAATATTGCAAGCAAACTTATATCAATAAAAAAGATATGAATATTAAAAGAGTTGTGAGAATCCAAGATCTAATGACTATGGTGCTCTCATCCCATCCAGATTTTTCAAAATGGTGATGAAGAGGAGACATTTTGAATATTCTTTTTCCTGTTAGTTTATATGACAGGACTTGTAAGATCACTGACAAGGCTTCTAAAACAAAAACCAAACCTATTATTGGAAGTAATAACTCTATTTTTAATATGATAGCGATGACCCCAAGCACTGCTCCAAGAGACAAGCTTCCTGTATCCCCCATGAATATCCTTGCTTTTGGAACGTTGTAGTATAAAAAACCTAATAGAGAACCAACAAGTGCGCCGCAAAAAATAGATATATCTTTAGCATTTTCAATATGGTTTGAGCTTTTGAAATGATTTAGATCTATAAAAAAACATGAAAATACTAAGAAAAATAATGTAACTAAGATAACATTGCCAGCTGCAAGACCATCTAACCCGTCTGTTAAATTGACTGCGTTTGAAGAGCCTGTGATCACAATAATTGCAAATATTGTGTATACAATTCCGAGGTGAATAACAAGGTTAAAATGGGGTATTATAATGTCGCATATATTTTCTGTGTTTTGAGATAGGAAAACAAGCACTAAAGTACTAAAGAATGATTGTAAACCAAATTTTCTTTTTGCGGTCATGCCTTTTGAGGATTGATATTTTAATTTTTGATAATCATCAGTAAAGCCAATTCCTCCAAATGCGACTAGTGTAAAAATCAATATTTTGATGTGATTGTTTGAAAAATTTGCGAATATTAATGTTGATATAACAGTTGCAGCGATAATCAATAGCCCTCCCAAGCATGGAGTACCTTGTTTTTTATCATGAGATCTTGGACCATATTCTCTTATGGGCTGACCAGTTGTTTGTACTTTTTTTAAAAAAGATATAAGAGCGACAGCGTAGAGCCAGCTAACGCCGACAGCTGCAAGGTTTGTGCAGCAAGATTCTTGGTCTAGTCTATTTGGGTTAATGATGGCAATTGCTGGCGGAAGTTTTTCCGTGCTAATGTGATGATCAATTACAATAACATCAAGTCTGATTTCA
>CBFHIH010000010.1:0-24931 GCA_965655955.1 Candidatus Midichloriaceae bacterium
ATCCTTGGTTTAAAAAAAAGCACCGCAAAAAAAGATTGATAAGCTCTGATTTTATAGAGTTTATATCAAATAAATTTCAATTTGCACTACTGCTCAAGAGGCAAAAAATCCATCTAGAAATATACCTTTGGGAATATTAATCAGTATCATCATTTCTAGTATCGTGTATATAGGAACTGCAACCGTACTTACAGGGCTGGTAAATTACAAAGAGTTAGGGATTTCTAATGTTTTGTCGTTTGCTATTAATAAAACAGATCTACCATTTATGCAATATATTGTAAAAATAGGTGCGTTGTCTGCTTTAGCTTCTGTTGTAATGATTAATCAATATAGTGTCAGTCGGATGATTTTAACCATATCTAAAGATGGATTGCTACCAATCAGCTTGAGTAAGATACATAAGAAGTACAAAGCCCCAACCCGGATCATTATTATGATTGCGTGCGCTATGATAATTCTTACTGCTTTTGATGACATTGCTAATTTAGCAAGAATCACTGGATGTTTGGCTTTAGTGGCTATAAGCACGGTTTGCTTTGCCTTGATTATTTTTCGTTTTCAATATCCATGTCTTAAGAAAGGGTTTGTTTGCCCCTGGGTTCCAGTTGTTCCATTTTTAGCTATATTTTCTTCTATTTATGTAATAAGTAGCTATGAGTATAAAATTTACGTACAATTCACCTATATCATTATTTTTATCTCCATCTTATATCTAGCATTGAAATATAGGCAAAACCATGAGTGAATTCGATTATAATCCTTACAAATCAAGGAGAAATAGAAGTTTAAAACTCAATGAGGAAGAGATTTTAAATAGGCACTTAATTACCTCTGATGATTTTTATAATGATAATCGTCCAGTGGATTTGGAGATAGGGTCAGGTGACGGGAGCTTTATATTGCAAAAAGCTTTATATTGCAAACAAGTTAACTTTGTAGCCTCTGATGTGTATGTCCCGGGACTGGTGCAGTTAGCTAAGAAAATTGAATGTTGTGCTGCAAATAATATAAGAATATATATGGGTGATGCCAGGGACCTCATTGGCTCTATCAAAATGATGTTTAGAGATATTTATATATTATTTCCCGATCCTTGGTTTAAAAAAAAGCACCGCAAAAAAAGATTGATAAGCTCTGATTTTATAGAGTTTATATCAAATAAATTTAGCGGAAAGTTGTATATATCAACTGATGATCCTGGATATGTAGATCATATACTGGGAGTGATTTCATTACATAAAGCTTGCACGTTATCAAAATTCATGATTTCAAGGAAGAAATATTTTGATACAAAGTATGAAAGTAAAGCAATTATAGACTCTAAAGAAATTTTTCACTTTACTCTAGATAGCACAAATGCATAAAAACAGAACGATCTTTGCTCTATCCACTCCGTTGTCAAAGTCAGCTATTTCGATAATAAGAATATCTGGCCCAAAATCATTAAGAGCTTTGGTTCATTTTAGGTGCAATGAGGATATAAAAAAAAGAACGCCGTGTTTAAGAAAAATTTATGATCACTCTACTCTAGAGTTAATAGATGAGGCGATTGTTATTTTTTTTCCAAAAGAGAATAGTTATACAGGGGAAGATTTATTGGAATTGCATCTTCACGGCAGCATCGCGATTATAAAAAAAGTTTTAAGTGATTTATCGGAGATTCAGGATTTTCATATGGCAAATGCGGGTGAGTTTACTCGAAAAGCACTTGAAAATGGAAAAATTTCACTTATAAAAACTGAATCTCTTATGGATTTAATTAATTCTGAGACCGAATTTCAAAGAAAGGTTGCCTCAAGAAATTACGATGGTGCGCTAGAGGATATGTATAAAGATTGGTCAAGTGACATGATATCAATATTGGCTTCGCTTGAAGCATATATTGATTTCCCCGATGATATGTTAGATGAAAAATCAATTAAATCCGTTAATGCCTCAATTGCTTCTTTTGAAAAAAAATTACAAGGATACTTGACTCTTTTCAAGAGATGTAATTCTTTGCTTGATGGCGCTCACGTCTCCATAATAGGAACAGTAAATGTTGGCAAATCTACATTAATGAATTTAATTTCGCAAAATGACACTTCTATAATATCAAGTGTTGAGGGCACCACTAGGGATGTTGTGCGAGATAAGATAGAAATCAATGGACTGCCTGTCATTTTATCTGATACCGCAGGAATAAGAGATACAGAAAATCCCGTGGAGCGAATTGGAATTACTAAATCAAGGGGGTTGGCAAAGGATTCAGATATTTTAATTATAGTGCTTGATTGCTCACTTCCTATAGAAAAAGGCTTTTTCTATGATCTAGTTGATATGGAGTTAAGTAATAAGCCAATTATATTGATTAATAAAATAGATTTGAATAAAGAATACGATCTATTTAAAAAGCAATTAATAGATTTCTTAAAGGCTATTAATTTCCAATACTCTAATATAGTAAACTTATCGTTAATTGATGAAAAATCATACAACAAGTTTATAAAAATTCTTGAGATTCATTTATCAAAATTATCAATGCAACTGTCAAATTCGGGATTTGTTATAGGCAATATGAGACAATGTGAATCTATACAAAGCTCTATTTATTATTTACAGAATGCCTTGGGCGCCGATATGATTGATTTAAAGGCGCAAGAACTTAGGTTTGCTTGCGCTGAGCTTGGCGCTCTAATTGGTAATATAGCTTTGGAAAGTGTATTGGATAAATTATTTTCTAAATTTTGCATAGGAAAATAATCCGTATATAATGTTTCACGTGAAACATTATTTTATCTGCATGAAAAGATACGATGTGATAGTTATAGGAGCTGGTCATGCTGGCTGTGAAGCCGCAACTTTTGCGGCAAAGCTGAAAACAAGAGTTTTGTTAATAACTAAATCTTTGGATAATATAGGAGAGTTATCTTGCAATCCATCAATAGGTGGGGTTGGAAAGGGTGTCATAGTAAGGGAAATAGATGCTTTGAATGGAATCATGCCCATTGTGGCTGATGAATCCGCCATACATTACAAAATATTGAACTCAAGCAAAGGGCCTGCAGCATGGGGGATAAGAACTCAAGTTGATAGATCTTTATATAAGATCAATATGCAAGCGCGCTTAAAAAACAACGAATATTTAGATATAATTTTTTCAGAAGTGGAGGATATTCTTTTATCACAAGAAAAGGCTATAGGGGTAAAATGTAATAACGAATCCATCTTTTCTGATTCCGTGGTTATTACTTGTGGCACATTTTTAAATGGAAAAATCCATATAGGAAATGAGAGTTATCAAGGTGGGCGCGCCAACGAATCCTCTGTGACTACACTTGCTAATAGAATTGCAGCTATAGGGTTTGACATGATGAGGTTTAAGACAGGTACTCCACCCAGATTGGAAAAAGACTCTATAGATTTTGATGTATTAGAAAAGCAAGATGGAGATGTTTTTATAGGTGGCTTTTCTAATTTAACAAAAAAATTAACCAGACCTCAAATTTCTTGTTATACAGCATATACCAATGACTTGACTCACGAAATAATAACAAAAAATATACATTTATCTCCTATGTATTCAGGTGGTATTTCAAGCTCAGGACCGAGATATTGCCCATCAATCGAAGACAAGATTATTAGATTCTCAGATAAAAACAGGCATCAAATTTTTTTGGAGCCTGAAGGCTTAGATAATCACCTTGTATATCCTAATGGTATATCCACTTCATTACCACGAAGCATTCAGGAAAATTTTATAAGATCTATCAAAGGTTTAGAAAAGGCGAGGATAATTAGATACGGATATGCAATTGAGTATGATTGCTTGAACCCAAGAGAGCTAAGTGAAACCCTTGAATCTAAAAGGATTCAAAATTTGTTTTTTGCTGGACAAATCAATGGTACTACAGGCTATGAAGAGGCGGCCGGGCAGGGAATGATAGCAGGGATAAATGCGGCATTAAAGATTAGGGGCGAATCGTTTAAGCTATCTAGAGGTAATGCGTATATAGGGGTTATGATAGATGATTTAATAAAATCAGGAGTTAATGAACCATATAGGATGATGACATCCAGGGCAGAGTATAGGATAATATTAAGAGGAGATAATGCGCCAGAGAGATTAACTCCTATAGGGGATAAAATAGGTCTTATTTCAGATGTATATAAAAAAAATTTCGAAGATAAACTAAGTCAAAAAAAAGATGTATTGAAATTCATTAAATCACAAGGACGATCATTTATACAAAAACTCATGAATAAAGAGACTAATATTTTTGATATCAAGGATCAATGTCCAAAAATACAGTGTTTAGATATTGATGTAGTGCTATCCGCTATAGCAGATTCTATATATGAAAATTATAAACCTCGTTTAGAAAATGATATTGCGATTTTAAAAAATGAGAAAAATTTCCTTATCCCTTCTCATATAGATTTTGAGAAAATACCTGGTTTGTCGAATGAAATGAAAGAAAGATTGAAAAAATCTAATTTATCATGTATTTCAGACATTAGAAAGGTGCAAGGAATGACGCCTGCTGCACTGATTGTCATTATGTTATACATAAAAAAACACTCTCAAAAATGACTGAAATTATTGCCTTTATAAATCAAAAAGGTGGAGTTGGAAAAACTACCTCTGCTATTAATATAGCAACTGTTCTTGGGATGCTTAAAAAAACGGTGTTGTTAATAGACATGGATCCGCAATGTAACTTAACTACTGGCATTGGTATGAGAGAAAATTCTTTGAAAGGTGATAATATATATGAATTCATCGCTAACAGAAAAGAGATAGCTGATATAATAAAGAAAAATGTTTTTGAAAATGTGGATGCGATATTATCGAGCGATAACCTATCTGCTTTTGATACTGAGGTGGCATTGATGAAAGAGAGAGAATTTATCATAAAAAATAAAATGTTAGATGTGGGGGGAGGGTATGATTATTTGATAGTAGATTGTCCTCCATCCTTGGGGCAATTAACGATAAATATTTTTGCTTTTGCTAATAGAATTATTATACCCATGCAGTGTGAATTTTTTTCACTACAAGGAATAGCTCATATTATAAAAACTATAGATTCAATCAAATCGTTTTTAAATCCAAAGATAACTATACTTGGAATACTGTTGACTATGTATGATAGAAGAAATAATCTTTCCAAAGACGTTATGGAAAACGTTAAAAAAAACTTAGGTGGCTTGTTGTTTGAAAATATTATTCCTAGGAATATTAAATTATCAGAAGCGAGTTCGTTTGGTATACCTGGTGTCTTGTATGATATGAAAAGTTCTGGTGCTATTGCTTATTTCATGTTAACAAGAGAAATATTGAAAAGATTAAATGATTAATGGCATGCGAAACACTCTAGGTGGTGGTCTTGAAATTCTCTTAAAACAGAATTCTATATCTGGAAGTGATTCCTTTGATTCAAGATACGAAGAGATTTTAATTGATAAGATTGTTAATAACCCAAAACAGCCAAGAAAATATTTCAGCGAAGAAAGTATAGAAGAGCTATCAGAATCGATAAAAAATTATGGCATTATACAGCCCATTATAGTGCAAAAAGACAAAGATCAACTTTATTTTATCGTTGCAGGAGAAAGAAGGTGGAGGGCTGCGCAAAAAGCAGGATTGATACGTATCCCGGCTATTGTCAAAACCAATGAAAAAGATAAAAATTTAGAAATTTCGTTAATTGAAAATATTCAAAGAGAAAATCTGAATGCAATAGAAGAAGCAGAGATTTATAGTTACTTTGTAGATACATATCGGCTAACTCATCAAGAGTTAGCTAAGAAAATAGGTAAAAGCAGAAGTTATATAACAAATTCGTTGAGACTTTTAAAGTTGCCTCAAAAAATGAAAGATATGTTAATTAAGGGTGACATTTCAAATGCTCATGCAAAAATTTTACTTTCGTCTGATGATGCTGATAAAATGATGAATTTGATTAAGCAAAATAAAAGTATCAGAGAGATTGAAAAGATAAATCAAGATTTTAAGAAATCAAATATCAAAAATTCTTCAAGCAAAGATCCTGATTTAATTAAATTAGAGAATAAAATAAAGCATATTTTAAGACTTAATACCTGCATAAAATTGAAAAACGTGGGAGGTAGTGTAATAATTGATTTTAAAGATATGGATGATTTTGATAAGTTGATAGCTGTGCTATCTAGACCTTTAAGCTTGGATTTTTAAATATGGAAAATATACAAATCAAAAATATCGCGCCCAATGAGTTCTCCTCAATTTCCACTAATAGCTCTCATTTTAGTATTGCTGATGTCTTTTTATCAGCTGATTTATTTTCTCAATCTATAATTCTCTTGTTGATTTTGACATCCATTTTTTCATGGGCAATGGTATTAGAAAAATTATCTTTATTGAGATATATTAAAAATGAATATAAGGATGTTTGTACCTTTTATCAAAATAAGAATTTTTTATTAAAGAAAGATGATAAGACAGAGTTAATCAAAGGGTTAAAATATTTTAGGCATGTATTTAAACAAGTTTTCATATCTGATTTCTCTGACTCATCAGCTAAAGATATGGCTTTGCATAAAATTTCTTTGCGGATTGAAGATGTGTTTAGAAAGTTGGAAACAAGACTCTATCTTTTGGCTACAATCACGAGCTCCGCTCCTTTCGTCGGTCTTCTAGGAACTGTGTGGGGTATAATAAACACTTTTGACAAAATTGCAGCCTTGAAAAATAGCAGTATAGGGGCAATAGCTCCCAGTTTAGCGGAGGCTTTATTTGCAACTGCTTTAGGGCTTTTTGTTGCCATACCATCATTGATTTTTTATAATTTTTTATCTCATAGTATCAAGAATTTGAAAAAAGAGATTTTTTATTTTCTTGATTTAATCACCAATTCAAAAAGTTAAAATAAATGTTTTCCAAGGTAAGAAATATAAATCCTGATAGCCATCCCATAGCAGATATTAATATCACCCCTTTCGTTGATGTACTTTTATTTTTGCTTATCATATTTATGATTTTTTCTTCCATCCAAATGTATGGTATAGAAATAGAGCTACCTAAGAATCAAGAAGTAATAGAGAATAATAAAAACCCTCTGGTAGTTACTCTTAATAAAAATGGAGAGATTTATTTGCAGCAAAATAGAGTTACAAAAGAGGAGTTGGTTGAAAAAATCAAATCAATAAAAGATTTGAATAACGACGTCAAGATTTTTCTTCAAGGTGATGTTTTAACCAATTATGGAAACGTGATGGATATTTTTTCCTTATTAAAAAGATCTTTTTATGAACAAGTTGTTCTTGTGACAGAATGATAAAATGTTTTGGCAAATCTTATCCATCTCCCTGCATGTTATAGTATTCTTTGTATTTACTATAAGTATAAAGATTAATACGACAGAGCGTATTAGAGAAAAAAAACAATATACCATTATTAAGACTGTAGATAAATCATTTTTGTATCAGCAGAATCTTATCAAGTCACAAAAAAATAGTACTGCATACAAACAAGCAAAAACAGACAAACAAGAACATTCCACAGAGAGCTTGAAGAAAACAATTAATAGCCACAAAACAACAGAGTTTAAAAAAATCAAACAGATCGAGAAAAAAAATATAGTACAAAAAACTGATGCAAAAAATAGCAAGCAGAATAAAAAAGATACTCCAGAAAAAAAAATAAAGAAATCCACTAATACTGAATCTAAAAATATTTTTAACTCTTCATTAGCTAATAATCCTCAGGCTCACAGTGATATCAAGAAAGCTAGCAACCTAACTAACAAGGAAATAGAGATAATAAAGAATCAAATAAGTGAGATTTGGAATATAACATCGTGTGATTTTCTTGATAGTTATTTTATCACGATACAGTTTTATCTAAACTCTAATTGTGAAATTATGTACGCAAAATTGGAACAGAAAAATACAGATCAAAAACATAAAGCTTGTGCTAACAGCGCTTTGAAAGCTTTAAAAGAAGTACATAAGATCAACATGGATCAAAAAAAATGTAAACAGTTTTATAACCAGTCAATACAGTTGAATTTTACAAATTAGTATTATGCAGACTTTTATCTTATAACATGAAAGATCAAAACGAAGCATTCAACAAATAGTGAAGTAAGCTTAGATCACGCATATGAAAAGCTATTCCGTTATATTACACTATGATGATCAAGGTAATAATTATATATGCTTTGCCACTCATTCCATCACATCTTCTTATTCCTGCCTATTATGCAATGGTCTTATAATAAGAGTTTTGCAGCTTGATTTAACAATGGAATTTCTCCTTAACTTTGCTGCATTTATGTCCAACAATCCTGCACCACCTCTTATCTTGTCTATATTTATAGAGCAATACCGGCAGAACTTGTATATAAAATGGATTAGATGAAAAAATCATGTTATCGTAATAATAATTAATATTATTTAGGGGTGAAAGAGATGTCTTTATTAACAAAACTAGAAAAGACTTTTTTTGACACTGATTCTCATCTTGAAAAATCAGAATTGAAACATGATGTGGAGTCACAATGGAACGAACTCAAAACAGATGGAAAAAAATTCTGGAACAAAGCTAAAGATAGAGCAGAAGACACCTTACATGGTGAGCCATCTTTTAGAAAAAAAGTTAGTCGGGAATTTAGAGATGCGGGGGTTGCATTTAATAAATACCTGACTGATTTGAAAAATTTTTGTGAAAATAGATTACTGCCTGCCCTAGTGGACGCGAAAGAGGAAATCACTCAGTCTGTGAGAGACTTGATATCTGCAATCTCTTCCTATATGTCTAAATCTCAAAAACCTGAACCCTCAAGAAGTAGATGATTCAGGGATCAAATTGTTGAAAGTAGCTGTCTTTTGGGTTTAGAGTTTAATATCACTAATATGGATATCATTTTATGAATATTGCTAATACTAATAATCCGGAAGCTTATACTATAAAAAAGGCAAATTTTGAGCTGCTTAGTGAATTGGGTATAGATCCAGCAAAATTACAAAAGTTGTACACAAACCTTAGTGAATCTGATTACGGTCCTGCTTCTCATAGAGCAGCTATTAAGCATATGACTGAAGCAATCGCTGTTGAAAAAATTGGGAAAAAAGAAAAATTGAGATTATCTGAAGTATTAAACAAAATATTCAGTGAATGCGGCGTCCCCGATAAAAATATGTATCAAGTAAAAAGAAATCTTCAGCAAGAGCCGTTAGATGACATATTAGCTCCTATTGCAGACTATCTTGCAAATGAAACAAAGTTACTGGAAGCACAAATTAATGCAAAACATCAGCAGTCTAAATCTGATAAACCGACAAAAGAGAGCGGAGTTTGGAATGAAATAAAAAGATTTTTTAAAAAAGTTTGGCAAAATATATCAAGTGTTTTTCAAGTTCCTGAAAAAATGGATGTGGAAATCAAAGAATTCAATCCTCATAATTCTGCGGATATAGTTGGAAAAACGGGCTCCAAAACCGTGTCAATAGATGTGCCACACAGAGAGTCTAAACAACCTAATTCGGTCAGACGAAGAAGATATACTGTAACAGCAGAGATGAATTCTACAGTAACTAATCCAATCGAACCAAAGTCACAAAAAGATGAGGATACCAGGACGGTTCTTCGCGAAAGAGACGAAACACCGAGAGTAGTTAAATCGATATTAAAGAGAGGTCCACAATCTCATCAGGAATCTGCAAAGAAAAAAACGGTGTCATTTGGAGGAAGACATTAGTGTCCTTTGATCATTATAGCGCACTTTACAACCAATCACATCTCCTGATACACTTGGATGATGTTTTGGAGCACTTTTGCAATGTCAACGAGAAATCTAGATGATTCATTTGACACCATGACATAGTTAAGTGTCTCAAGAGCATTTTTATACTCTTTTTCTTTAATCATAAGAACTCCAGCCATAACATCTGAAAGATTTGAAAAATGTCCATGTACCCCAAAGAATTTTGAATGCTCCTTTAGTCTTTTTAACGCATTGTGATTGGTAATTAAGTCCCCTATCAATAAGCTTTTTATCTCTTTGATACCAGCATATTCCATATATATAGATGGAATACTCGATCTTTTTGCAATAACACGAAAATATTTCGCCGCTTCCTTAAAATTTCCCTCTGCGATATATGTGTTAGCGAGCTTGAGTGTAGACAAAATCCCATATATATTATCTTCATTAACAAGCAGCTCAAGGGACTGCTTTATCTTAGCGGTTGGCATTTGAAGAGCTTCATTATACCTTGATGCAGTGTCAAGCTTCTTGTTATTTTGATAATTCGAAATCGAAAAATACGTAACCATTAGCAAAGCAGCAACCACAGCACATAACAAAAGCATTTTGATAAATAAAATTTGCTTTGAGGCAGAATGCTCTTGCTGTACTTCTGATAAAATATCCACTTTTTGATCGAATTATATTACAATTCATATATAGTATATTTGTGATCTAATAACAAATATTTTAAAAGCAGGACATATGATTGAATATATACATAATATTCTTGCTTGGATAACCAACTTTGTGGAAACATTTGGCTATTTTGGTATTTTCTTTATGACATTTGTTGAAAGTACATTCATCCCTATTCCAAGTGAAATTACTTTAATTCCAGCTGGATATCTTATAGCAAAAAAAGAAATGAGCTTATTTCCAGTCATGTTTGTCAGTCTCACAGGAACACTGCTTGGATCATTATTTAATTATGGAATATCTTATTTTTTCGGAAGAAAGTTATTCATTAACTATGGTAAATACTTTTTTTTGAAAGAAGGGCAACTTTTATCTATAGAGTTGTTTTTCAATAAATATGGTAGCATATCAACTTTTTTTGGTAGAATGCTGCCAGGAATAAAGCATTTCATATCTTTTCCAGCCGGTTTAGCAAAGATGAATATAAAACTTTTTTTGTTATATACGTTAGCTGGAAGCTCTATATGGCTTTCTTTCTTATTGTACTTAGGTCATGTAATAGGAGAGAATCAGGATATGATCTCCCTTTACATAGCAAAATTCAACAAAATAATAGGTTTTATTGCTCTGATAGCGCTCGCTTTTTTTCTTATCAAATCTTTAAAAAATAAGATGTCCAAATGAGTGATATTTTCATAGTTGATGATGAGCTTGATATATGCAAACTCGTTAAAGAGATACTAGAAGAAGATCTCAATCTAAGAGTCAAATATTTCCTTAATGCATCTTCACTGCTGAAAGCTTTGGCAAACAATGAAATACCGAAATTAATAATTCTAGATATATGGCTTGAAGGAAGTGAACTAGATGGATTAGGGCTTTTAAAGTTAATTAATGGCAAATATAAAAAACTTCCAATATTAGTTATAAGTGGTCATGGCACAATATCAACAGCGGTCAAAGCAATTAAGCTAGGAGCTTATAATTTTATAGAAAAACCTTTTAAATCAAGCAAGTTAACGCTGTCTGTCAAAAGAGCCTTAGAAAATGCTCGATTAAGAAATTACAATGAGCAATATAAAAAAGACTATAGCCCAGAATTGTTCATAGGTAACAATAAAAAGATAACTCAGATAAAAAACCTGATAGAAAAGAACTTTTTCTCAAACAACAGAATTTTAATTACTGGTGAAAAAGGAACAGGAAAGCACAAGTTGGCAAGAATTATTCATGAATATTATAACGAGGGAAGTAAGTTATTCATCACCCTCAATTCTTCAAGCAACAGTGAAATAGGAGTTATAAATTACCTAAATTCAGAAAAATTCAAATTTGTAGATGAAGTTACAATATACGTCAAAAATGTGGAAAAACTCAGTGCTGAAATGCAAAAAATTCTCTTGGATTTTTTAACTTGCAAAAATAATTCAGCAGTTGATTTGTCAAACCATAAGCTAATTTGCTCAAGCGTGCATAATTTTGAATATTTGATGGAAAGTAGTGAATTTAACAAAGATTTATTATCACGAATAAGCACAAGCAAGACTAACATCCCCCCTCTGAGAGATCGAAAAGAAGATATAGCACTGCTTGCAAAGAGTTTTTTCCAAGCTTTTTGCATAAACTATGGCATCACAAAACTTGTTGCACAAGATGCTTTTTATAAAAAGCTATTGGAATTTTCTTGGGATTATAATGTATTGCAGTTAAAGGTTTTCATAGAATTTAATGCTTTAAACTCTTTGTTAACTGACAATCAAATTCTTGATGATTCAAATTTTATATACTGCACAGAAAACGTTTCTAAAATGTCTGTATACAATTCAGACATTGATAAACAAGATTATAAAGCAGCTAAGAAAGCTTTCGAAAAAAAGTATATTTCACAAAAAATAATTGAAATAGGCAGCAATATCACGCAAGTTGCTAAGGCTATAGGCATAGAAAGACAGGCGCTGCATAAAAAAATCAAAGATTTAGAAATAGATATTTCTCAATTATAGGTTGCATTAACGTTTTTTTTTCAATAAGATTTTACATGTGTGAAGTGTAACAATACGTTGTTATGCATTCGTTTTATTTTGTTAGGGGGAAAAATATGAAAAAAAAGCTGTTCAGCTATGCTATGATTTCGGCAATCAGTTCTTTTGCATCAATTGATGTCAACGCAACTCCATATATGAAACTTGATTTTGGATATGGCATTCCAAATAAGTTAGAAGATGGAGACACTGGGTATCCTATTGCAAACAGGCCAAAGAGCTCATTGATTGGAGGCATCGGGTTTGGATATAAGTCAACCGATTCTCTGAAGTTTGATGTGGGCTACAATTATTTTGGCAACATGAAGTATAAAGCTTCTCATGAAGATCTTGATAATTCAGAACGAACTTTGAATTACGCACAGGGCTTCAAAAGCAATCTTTTTAGTGCAAATGCACAATATAACTTCAAGACAAATAGTAAACTATCTCCTTATGTAAGAGGTGGGGTAGGATTGTCTCAAAATAAAGCTTCTGCTCTGGAAATAAAGAATGATTTAGGAAAAGATATTGTACAATCTTATTCAAAAACAAAATCAAATTTTGCATACGCTTTGGGAACAGGCATAGAATGTAAATTAAATGACAAAGCATCAATTAATTTAGGATATCAATTCCATGATTTAGGAAAAATACAAACTTCGAAAAAAAGAGTGATTTCGGAGGCAGATGAATTTGCGCCTTCATCTAAATTTAGAGTAAACAGTTTTAATCTAGGATTATTATATTCTTTTAAATAATTGTAAAAGTTAGGAGGAGAAAATGGGAAAAATCAGGAATGCACGTCATAACGAGCCGACAAAGAATACAACTTATACAGCTTCAAGATCTTCTTCGGTGGTTCAAGAACCTGTAAATCAAACAACTCATACTAAGGCTCAGACTTATTATACAGCACCAGCAAGCAGCTCTTCATGCAATGAGCAGCATTGGAAAGACCTATATGAAAAACAAAGGGACGAGAGTAATAAAAATTATATGGGAAGAGAGACTGCGAAAAAATTACTTGAGCAGTGTGAAAATGACAAAGCATCTATACAAAAGTCTCTTGAGCAATCAGAACAACATGTAGCACGCTTAAGGTGTGATATAAATCCCAAAGATTGCGATCGTAATCTATTTTCTGTTACGAAAGATATCAAAGATATGAATGTGACTGATGTGATTGCTCGATGTACAGATGAAATCAATAAGAACAAACAAGAAAATCATAAATTATCACGGACAGTGGAGCGTCAGGATAAAATGATTATAGAGTGTGAGGAAAACGTAAAAGCATGCCAATCTTCTCGAGGGATAGAGAAACAGCGTATTGAGGACCTAAGTAAGGAAGTTGGTGAAGAAAAAGCTAAAAACTCTTTAAATACAGCATGCGAATCAAAAGATGTTAACCAGGAGCTTGTCGATCAGATAAAAATAAAAACCGAAGAAATACAAAAACTTCTTAAGGAAAAACAAGATCTTGATGAAAAACTGCAAACAGCGCTTACCGATAAAGAAAAGTGTGACACAGATCATACTTCAGTAAAGGAAGCACTAGACTCTCTTGTCAAAACGCATGCTTTATTCAAGTTAGATATGGATAGTTTAACTGTCGAAAAAGAAGAGTGTAATAAACACAAGCTTTCTCAAAAAACTGAACTTGAAAAGGAAAAAAACGACTGTTTATCAAAATTAACAAATGTGAAAGCAGAAAATACAGAAACTCCTGATAAGAAAGCTCCTCTATATTTCTTGGTTAATGATAGCAAAACACAAGTTTCTCATGAACACGCAACTAAAATTCTTGGTGGTGATTCTACCACTGAATGCTCCTCAATAAGTGATAGCACAATGCATTTTAATAATATAAAAAACTGTAACTTTGTGTTTACAAAATATTTTCAATATCTGATGAAAGAAAAAGGTAATGAGATAGCAAATAATGCGGATGAATTTACAGCTTTAAACTTTCCCACTGATTCTGGTGATTTTGAGATTGAGGACATCAGTCAGTTTGTCAAGTATTTGTCGACGGATGATGTTTCAAACAAACCTAGTTATGTCTATACAACAAGTGATAGCACAACTCAAAGTAATTATGCCAATGCAGCAAAGCTTATTAATAAAACATCTAATGAACCATGCTTTTCTATTGGAAATAGCGATGGCATAATGCATTTTAATAATACTAAACATTGTCAAGAAATTTTTACCGAATACTTCTCTTATTTTATGTCTAAAGCAGCAGAAGACATAGATGGCTTTATGTTGCATTATCTTCCTAGTTCTGAAGATCTACACCTTGCTAAAGAGGATTTAGATGGTTTTTTAAACACAGAAGGTGTGAAATCATTAATTGACGTTAGTGCGTAGATTCTAGTTGATATACTCTTTTACTCTCTTATATAAATAAGAAAAAGGGTATAAACTATGAACATAGAAAAATTTAGCGAGCGTTCTCGTTCCATACTGCAAAATGCCCAAACTTATGCTTTGGGTAAAAAGCATCAATCATTCAAGCCAGAGCATATTCTATATGCTCTTCTTGATGAAAATGATGATGTAATCTCTTATATATTAAAATCTTGTGGAGCTAATGCTGAAAGTATAAAAAATGAGCTTGAAAAAGCATTGGATAAGATACCTCAAATATTAGATGGCAACACTCAGCTATATATGGATTCAAAAACAGCTCAGCTAATAAAAGAGTGTGAATCTATTGCTAAAAAAAACGGTGATAATTTCATTACTATTGATAAATTGTTGTTGGGAATAACACGATGCAAAGAGACAGATTGTTCTAAAATATTACATACAAATAGTGTTACTGAAGAAAAATTATTAACCATCATCTCTAAACTCACTCAAGAAAACAGAGCTGATTCTGCTAATGCTGAGGGGAATTTTAATGCTATTGAAAAATATAGTAAAGATATCACAAAAGAGGCAAGGAACGGCAAGCTTGATCCTGTTATTGGTCGAGATGAGGAAATAAGACGCACAATACAAGTACTGTCTCGCAGAACAAAAAACAACCCTGTTTTAATAGGAGAGCCAGGAGTTGGAAAAACGGCAATAGTAGAGGGATTAGCCAACAGGATTATAGCAGATGATGTTCCAGAAAGTTTGAGAAATGTGAAGTTATTATCTTTAGATCTAGGCGCATTAATTGCTGGAGCGAAGTTTCGTGGTGAGTTTGAAGAAAGATTAAAAGCTGTATTGAAAGAAGTAACAGCATCACAAGGACAAATCATACTGTTTATTGATGAATTGCATATTGTGGTTGGGGCTGGCAAAACAGATGGTGCAATGGATGCATCTAACTTACTAAAGCCAGCATTAGCACGTGGAGAACTGCATTGTGTTGGAGCGACAACTCTCAGCGAATATAAAAAATATATTGAAAAAGACGCTGCGTTAGCGCGTAGATTTCAACAAGTGTTTATACCTGAACCCTCTGTGAAAGACACGGTTTCTATATTGCGTGGCTTAAAAGAAAAGTATGAGGTACATCATGGCATAAGGATTACCGATAATGCGATTATTGCTGCTGCTAATTTATCCAATAGATATATTACAGATAGGTTTTTGCCAGATAAAGCAATTGATCTAATGGACGAAGCGTCAAGCAGACTGCGCATGCAAGTAGACAGTAAGCCAGAAGAAATTGATGAAATAGACCGCCGTGTCATGCAATTAAAGATAGAAAAAGTTGCCCTTTCAAAGGAAAAAGATGAAAAAAGCAAGGAGCGTTTACAAGAAATAGAGAAAGATCTGGCAACTCTTGAATCAAAAGCAGGAGATATGACAAGAAAATGGCAAGCAGAAAAATCTAAAATCTCAGGTGTTAAACAAGCAAAAGAAGAGTTAGATAGAGCTAGATTAGATCTTGATGCCGCACAACGCAATGGTGACCTAAACAAAGCTGGAGAGCTGAGATACAGCATCATTCCAAGCCTTGAGAAAAAAATACAAAATTTTGAGTCTGAAAGCAAAAACACTATGCTGCAAGAAGCAATATCGGAAAAAGAGGTTGCAGCGGTTGTGTCAAAATGGACAGGTATTCCTGTGGATAAAATGTTGAGTTCAGAAAAACAAAGATTGATTAATATAGAAACAGAATTATCAAGATCAGTCGTTGGACAAAGTCATGCTTTAAACGTTATTGGAAACGCTATTAGAAGGTCAAGAGCAGGGATATCTGATTGTCAGAAGCCTATAGGATCATTTTTATTCTTAGGACCAACTGGAGTTGGGAAAACCGAGCTAGCTAAAGCACTCACACACTTTTTGTTTAATGATAAGCATGCTTTATTGAGAATTGATATGTCTGAATATATGGAAAAACATTCGGTTGCAAAGTTAATTGGCTCTCCCCCTGGCTATGTTGGATATGAAGAAGGGGGGGCTTTAACAGAAGTTGTGAGAAGACGTCCATATCAGGTAATATTGCTTGATGAAATAGAAAAGGCTCATCCCCAGGTGTTTAATATATTGTTACAAATTCTTGATGACGGAAGACTAACTGATGGTCAAAGCCGTACGGTAGATTTTACTAATACTGTGATTATTTTAACTTCAAATATCGGTGCTGAGATCATTTCTTCTTTGCCAGACGGACATGACATCGAAGAGGCTAGAAATGCAGTAATGGAATGTGTCAAGGAAACCTTCAAACCAGAGTTTATCAACAGGCTTGATGAAATCATATTATTTAACCGCCTAAGAAAAAAAGATATTTTTGGTATTGTGGACATTCAATTGAAGTGGCTTCAAAGCATCTTGGTGGAAAAGGGAATAACAATGACCACAACAGATAACCTGCAAGAATGGCTTGTGAATGAAGGATATGATGCAGTTTATGGCGCTAGGCCTTTAAAGCGAGTGATTCAAAAAGAGCTTTACAATCTTTTAGCAGAGAAGTTGTTGAGAGATGAAATTAAATCTGGCAATGAGTTAACCTTGGATTACAAAGGAAGCGTGAATATTCACGTCAAATAACATGTAGTTTTTTGGGCAGCACTTCAGCATGTATGGATCTCGGACAATACACAACTTTGATCATCTCGTGGAAAGAATGCAAAATATAGGACTCAGTCGTAATTATGCGTCAAATATAGCTGATATTATCTTCGCAAAATTCATCATGCTAGAAGATGGTGTGCAAGAAACTTATGTACTAAATACCCCTCTACATACCGCTGCATTTAATAACTAGATGATCTTTATGGAAAATGCACAATGTGGCATTGCAGCTTCATCAATAATATATAAAGTTATTTTAGATTTCCTTAAGGATGGATGGAGATGATATCTTAAGATCCATAAAAGCAAGAGTAAAAGTTCAAGAGCTAGAAAAAGAAGATGTTTATTCCTCTCAGATGAATTTAAATCCAGGGAGAACATTCTCCTAATTATTACAATGAAACAACAGAATTAAATCAGCAACAGCCAATAGAGCTAATATCAGCAGAGTAGTCGAAAATTTTATGTTTTGTAACACTTAGTAACAAACATTCATCATTATTTACATGAAAATACTCTTATTTTAGTATATAAGAGAAAGTTTAATATTACTGAAACATGTGCGGAATATTTGGCTTAGTGCAAAAATCATCAGGTGTTAAATCAAAGCTTATCGAAGGATTAAAGTTTTTGGAATATCGAGGATATGATTCTGCTGGACTGTCAATGGTGGATAATAACCAATTTGTTAATTTAAAAGCCATTGGCAAAGTGTCAGAGTTAGAAAAAGAAGCTTTATCCTCTCAAGTTGATAGTAACATTGGCATAGGACATACTCGATGGGCAACTCACGGGAAAGTAACCATTAATAACACCCATCCAATAGCAAATAATAACATCTCTTTGGTTCATAATGGAATAGTAGAAAATTATCTTGAGTTAAAGGAAGGTCTGTTAAAAAAGTATCACTTTTATAGTGAAACAGATACGGAGGTTATATTAAACCTCATTCAATATTATCTTGATCAAAAGCTCACTCCTATTGAATGCATGAGAAAAATTCGTGACAATGTACTGGGTAATTATGCAATAGGCGTGATCTTTTTAAAAGAGAGCGATAAGATATATTGCGCTAAAAATGGCTCTCCGTTATCAATAGGCATTTCCTCAAACAGCATAGCTATATCCTCAGACATAAATACCCTTTCGCTCATTTCAACACATTACATGACGCTTGAAGATAAAGAAATCGCGATTGTAGATAATGAATCCTATGAAATTTATAATATTTGTGATAAAAAAACAGTCAAAAAGCAAAAGACTCTATCAAAACCAGAAAATCTTTTCTTAGATGATCGATATTCAAGTTTCATGGAAAAGGAAATAAGTGAACAATCAGAAATTTTGCATAAAATCTATTCTAGATATAAGGATCTAAACAATCATCCTCTTTCTCACTTAAATTGGAATAAAGTTCACAAGATCGTCATCACTGCCTGCGGCAGCTCATATAATGCTGGTTTGGTAAGCAAATATTGGTTTGAAACCTATGCAAAAGTTAATGTGGAAGTTGAAATAGCTTCTGAATTTAGATTTAGAGACATAATATACGACCTAAATTCTTTATATCTTTTCATATCTCAATCTGGAGAAACTCTAGACACCCTGTCATGCTTAAAATTAGCTAAAAAAGCAGGAGTTCAAACCGTTGCAATGGTTAATGCCACAGAAAGCTCAATAGCTAATACAGCAGATCACCTCATCCCCATAGACGCAGGAATCGAGCAATCTGTTGCTGCAACAAAAAGCTTCACTGCACAACTTTTACAGTTATTGATGATTGTGTTTGTGGTTTCAGACAACAAAAAGATATTTGCTAAAGACAAGATTATAGATCTGAAGAATGCTATATCATTAGGATTGAATAATTTATATGAAATTGAAAATATTAGAACAAGGATTAATTTATGTGGAAATCAACTTTTAAAAACCAAAAAAATAATAATTATAGGCAAGAAGGAATTATATCCCATAGCACTTGAAGGCGCATTGAAATTAAAAGAATTATCATATCTACCAATTTTTGCATACCCAGCTGGGGAACTCAAACATGGACCAATTGCTTTAATAGACAACGAGTGTTTAGTAATAGCATTGGTAACTAACAACACCTGTAAAGATAAAATGCTTTCAGCAATTGAAGAAATTAAAGCAAGAAATGGAAAAATATTACTTATTTCCTCATATCAAGAAAAGAAAAGCCCTATGGATGATAATACATGCATTATTCAATCACCATCTATCATAATGGATCCTTTTTATTTGGTTATAACACTACAGTGGCTTGCGTATTATACTACAAAAAAACTTGGAAATGACGTTGATAAACCAAGGAATTTAGCAAAATCTGTGACTGTGGAATAAAATTTAGCCAAACCACCGCAGAAATGATTTGTTATTCGTCTTGAATGTCAAATAATTTGGAATTAGAAATAGTACGTTGTTTTTATAAGCTTTCAGGTTTTATTGTTTGTTAGATTCATTTCTTTATATTGGTGAGTTCTAAAATTCATTAAAATAATCTTCTGTTAACTTAGTATGATATTGCCCGCAACATGGTATCTGGTTATATAAATAACTATCAATCTCAATAAAATAGTTTTACCTAATCTTGTTCCCTTCATTTTTACACTGCTTTTCAGGCTTTGAATCATCTACTTTATACAGCATTCGAGAACTAACATTGGTATAAGAAGAGTAATAGGAATGATGTTTTTCAACTTTATAATCCTTTATCACTTCATAATATACAAGCTCCTTTTGAAGTGGAATAAAAATATCATATATTTTTATCCCAAATTTGTTGTCTAAAGCTTCTATCACAAACTTGTTATGTTTAATATAAAGATATTTTCTCTCTCCTATATAATCATTTTCTAGATATACTCTCTTGTGCTTAGGCATTGGCACTATATTACAACCATCATTGATGTCTTTAATACAGCCGTGTAGGTAAGTGGTTGTCGATATGAAAAATATATAAATAGCCATTTTAACTAAACAGCCTAGTTAATAGGAATGGCAACGACCTACTCTCCCGTGCCTTAAGACAAAGTACCATCGGCGATAGAGCTTTTCACTTTTGAGTTCGGAATGGGATCAAGTGTTTCATCTCTTCTATGGCTGCCACACCAATTAACTAGGCTATAAAATAAATAAGATACTTACAAAACTGATACAAAAATAGCTCTAATGCGCTACCTATAACAAAATTCAATCGTGCTATTAGTACTGGTCAGCTCAATAGATTACTCTACTTACACTTCCAGCCTATCAACGTAGTAGTCTACTACGACACTATAGGGAAAATTAGTCTTGAGGTGGGTTTCCCGCTTAGATGCTTTCAGCGGTTATCCCTTCTATACTTAGCTACTCAGCGTTGCTTTTGGCAAAACAACTGATACACCAGAGGTATATCCAACTTGGTCCTCCCGTACTAAAGTCAGATCCTCTCAATTTTCCTTGCGCCCACGGCAGATAGGGACCGAACTGTCTCACGACGTTCTGAACCCAGCTCGCGTACCACTTTAATTGGCGAACAGCCAAACCCTTGGGACCTTCTCCAGCCCCAGGATGTGATGAGCCGACATCGAGGTGCCAAACGAACTCGTCGATATGGACTCTTGGAGTTCATTAGCCTGTTATCCCCGGAGTACCTTTTATCCGTTGAGTGATGGCCCTTCCACTCAGAACCACCAGATCACTATGACCGACTTTCGTCTCTGCTCGACTTGTCAGTCTCGCAGTTAGGCAAGCTTATGCCATTGCACTCTAGGGCTGGTTTCCGACCAGCTTGAGCTTACCTTCGCACACCTCCGTTACTCTTTAGGAGGTGACCGCCCCAGTCAAACTACCCACCATACACTGTCCCAAAACTGGATTCACAGTTCTTGGTTAGATATCAAAAATTAGAAGGGTGGTATTTCAAGGATGACTCCATGACAGCTGGCGCCGTCACTTCAAAGTCTCCCACCTATCCTACACATCTAATCTCTAATAACAATATAAAGCTATAGTAAAGGTTCACGGGGTCTATCCGTCTAACCGCGGGAACTCCGCATCTTAACGGAGAATTCAATTTCGCTGAGCTAATGTTGGAGACAATGGAGAAATCGTTACGCCATTCATGCAGGTCGGAACTTACCCGACAAGGAATTTCGCTACCTTAGGACCGTCATAGTTACGGCCGCCGTTTACTGGGGCTTCAGATCAAAGCTTGCACTTCTCACCTTAACCTTCCAGCACTGGGCAGGCGTCAGACCCTATACTTCCTCTTGCGAGTTTGCAGAGTCCTGTGTTTTTGCTAAACAGTCGTTTCTCCCTGGTATGTGCCACCTAAATGCAGTTGCCTGCACTAGGCCACCTTTATCCCGAAGTTACAGGTGCAATTTGTCTAGTTCCTTCAACATTATTCACTCCACGCCTTGGTATACTCTACCAGTCCACCAGTGTCGGTTTGGGGTACGGTCTATATACTGAAGCTATTTCCAGGAAACCTTCAGCTGCTTTAAGAATCCATTAACTCAAAACAACATTTCAGTTTCGTCACTTATCAGTAGGCTCACGAATATTAACGTGATTTCCATCGACTACGCTTTTCAGCCTCGTCTTAGGGGCCGGCTAACCCTGCGCAGATTAACTTTACGCAGGAAACCTTGGACTTTCGGCGAGAATGTTTCTCACATTCTTTTACGCTACTTATGTCAGCATTCTCACTTGTGATATCTCCAGCAAGCCTTACGACTCACCTTCACAGACTTACACAACGCTCCGCTACCACCCATGCAAAAGCACGGGTTCACATCTTCGGTGTATAATTTTAGCCTCGTTACATCGTCGGCACAAAGTCGCTAATAGACTAGTGAGCTATTACGCTTTCTTTAAGGGATGGCTGCTTCTAAGCCAACCTCCTAGCTGTCTTGGCGTCTTCACATCCTTTTACACTTAATTATATCTTAGAGACCTTAGATGGTGATCTGGGCTCTTTCCCTCTTGGCTATGGATCTTAGCACCCACAGCCTGTCTGCTGCTCTATATTCATCAGTATTCGGAGTTTGATTAGGTTTGGTAAGGCTTTTGGCCCCCCTAGCCTATTCAGTGCTCTACCCCTGATGATAAACGAACAACGCTCTACCTAAATAGATTTCGCGGAGAACCAGCTATATCCGAGTTTGATTGGCCTTTCACCCCTAACCACAAGTCATCCCACAATTTTGCAACATTGTTGGGTTCGGTCCTCCATTAAGTCTTACCCTAATTTCAACCTGCTCATGGCTAGATCACTCGGTTTCGGGTCTAATGCATCTAACTAAACACCCTGTTCAGATTCGCTTTCGCTGCGGCTACACCTAACGGCTTAACCTTGCTAGATACACTAACTCGCTGACCCATTATACAAAAGGTACGCCGTCACACATTCTTTTTCCGAAGAAAAAGTCGTGCTCCGACATCTTGTAAGTGCTTGGTTTCAGGTTCTATTTCACTCCTCTTATCGAGGTTCTTTTCGCCTTTCCCTCACGGTACTTGTTCACTATCGGTCAACAATTAGTATTTAGGCTTGGAGGGTGGTCCCCCCATCTTCAAACAGAATTTCACGTGTTCCGCTCTACTCAAGCTTTTAGTAGCATTTACTTATACAGGACTATCACCTTCTATGGTTGCATTTTCCAAAGCATTCTAATTATCTCTACTAAAAGACTGGCCTGTTCCACTTTCGCTCGTCACTACTCACGGAATATCGGTTGATTTCTTTTCCTCTAGGTACTTAGATATTTCAGTTCCCTAGGTTCGCTTTTTAGAACTATGTATTCATTCTAAAATACTAAGTAAACTTAGTGGGTTGCCCCATTCGGAGATCTACGAATAAACGGTTATTGGCACCTACTCGTAGCTTATCGCAGCCTGTCACGTCCTTCATCGCCTTTTGTTGCCAAGGCATCCACCAAACACTCTTTTCATAATTACTGTCATAAGTAGCACATATAGAGCTATTTATGTCTCAGCTTTACGCAGTATCTTATTCACAATTTCAAATAACGACTAGAGAACTGTTATATACAACGACACCCCTCTAGTCAACAACTATTTCAAAAAAATCATAATATAATTAATGCAGAGCAAATAATTATCTCAAAAACACAACAAAACGGAAGCTTCAATATTTCATTGAATCATGCTACTAATTTCATATCCATGCTTGCCTGATAATTCAGCCATTCACCAAAGCACATGCGCTTCTTACCTGTAATAAGTTATGGACGCTATTTCTGTACCACTGCATTTTTTGCTTGCATTTAAACCGAACATTAATTTGGGATTCTACATTAGCTTCTGCGACATTACTTGTATAACCTGAACATTTCATAAAATGAACATAAAAAAGTGTGGCTAAAATTTTCCAGATTTTATCAGATCTGAATGCACATTACTCCCAAAGCATCCATGTATGGTTGGCTTTGATTGCCAATCGCATTTACAAGAGTATCCTTGCGCCTGAATTTATGGTCGCTTAATGATGCATGAAAAGATACTGTATGCTTCCCGCTCTTCATTGCCTTATTCCCACATTTTTCGCATATATTTCTTTCTTCAAATAACATATTGCATTGATCTGGTATATATCTACTTTGTATCTCGCTTATTATTAATATCTGCTCTGAATGCTTGAATCCTATTTCCATAATACTACTAAGCTTCTTTATTTCCATTGCTTTGATCACAGACTCTTCTACTACACCCCCCTTCAAATCCTTTGCAAAAATCATCCTCTTCACAAAATATTTTGATATAATCTATTTCTGAGAGCATTTTGTTGTTATTTTCTTTTTAAAAATATTCTATAGCAACCTTTTACTCTCTTATACAAATGTTTTTTTAAATGCAGTTCGCGTTAGAATGGGAGTGTTTAGAAAAGAGTTATTTTGTCGAAGGGAAAGGGAGAATTATAAGCAATGTGGGAAAAGCCTAAGCTGAAGGCTAAAAATACGCTCTAAATTTGCTCAAAAGAGTGTAATTTTTTGAGATTAGGCGGACTACACCTGTGAAGAGGGTTTTTGTAGTGGATCGAGAACCAATAATCTTTTGAGATTAAAGGCTATTGCCCACATAAACTCAGCGAATTGGTTTTTAGCAATGCCCAGGTATCTAGCTCTCTTGCTGCACTGAGAAAACACCCTTTCATAGGGCGACCTAAGCTTGCTCCGCCACTTATCCAGCTCCTTATTCTTATCTTTCATATTATTCAACTTTATCGCAGATAAGTGGACACCTTTCTTAGCGGCCGCTTCCCTTGCTGGCTTGGTGCAATATCCCTTATCTCCGAACACAGCTCCATTTGACGGGCATACATGCTTCAGTGCCTTTGCATCGTTCACGTTTGCCCCTGTGACTGCCACTTTGCTTATCATCCCGCTTTGCATATTTACAGCTACATGCTTTTTAAATCCATACCAAAACTTATCCTTCCCCTTG
>CBFHIH010000011.1:0-21118 GCA_965655955.1 Candidatus Midichloriaceae bacterium
TAAAGCAACTGCCGCTGCTGTTGCTTCTCACTATGGTTCAGTTAGTATTATAACTTTTGTAACAGCAGTTTCTTTTGTGAAGTCCATTAATCTTGAATACAAAAGCTATATAGTTTCTATTCTTGCGATAATGGAGGCGCCAGCAATTTTATCTGGTCTATATATCGCTCATAAAAATGCTCCTGAAACTAGAGGGCATAAACAAGAAGAAAAAAAACTATTTAGAGAAATATTCACAAACGGCTCTATTTTACTGATTTTTGGTTCTTTTTTGATAGGAGCGCTGACAGGAAAACCAGGCATTGAAAAGGTAGAAGGGTTTTTAATTACTCCGTTTAATGGCGTGCTATGCTTTTTTTTGCTTGACATGGGATTGTTGGTTGCTAAAGAATCTTATCATCTGAAGAAATTCAATATTCCTCTAGTACTCTTTGGGATAGTTGCGCCTCTTGTTAATTTTTTATTAGGTATAGGTATCTCTTTGTTAATAGGGGTTGATAAAGGGACGGCGTTTTTGTTTAGTATATTGTGTGCCAGCGCTTCATATATTGCTGTGCCTGCTGCTATGAAACTTGCTTTACCTGAAGCAAAGGTTGGGGTTTATGTTCCAATGTCTCTTTCTATCACATTTCCTTTTAACATAATATTTGGCATACCAATCTATTTTTGGTTTGTATCTATGTTATATTAACACGAACTGCATCCATCCTTAAATGAAGTTCGCGTTATCATTTACTATTTTCGAAAAATGACCAAAAGAAAATTACTTAAAAATCTTTTTTTAGTTTTTTACATTCATTGAAAATACTCATTTTTTTATCAAAGTTTTTTGTTGTTATCTCAAGAGCGTCCAGAACAGAATGAAAAACATTGTCATGAGACAGCGTTTCATCTTTTTTTGATGCAATGCATTGCTCATCTAAAGAAAATTCTTCTAAATAATTTTTAGAAAACCACACTATCATAGGTATGTGTGTTTGATATTTAGGCGCGATGAAATATGGCATTCCATGTAAATAAAGTCCATTTTCTCCTAAAGATTGCCCATGATCTGAAACGTATAGCATGGCTGTGTTGATATTTTTTTGAGTATCTAATAGTTTTATTAATGAAGAAAGGAAATAGTCGGTGTATAAAATAGTGTTGTCATAGCTATTTCTGATACTTTCTTTATCGCAATTTTGCAAATTTGCAGTTTTGCAAATCGGAGAAAACTTTTGAAAATTGTCTGGCACTCTCAGATAATAAGCAGGACCATGACTTCCTTTTTGGTGAAGCACCACGAAAAGATCTTTTTCCTTATCAAGATATTTTTGCAAGATATTCAACATTTCCTCATCGTATATCTCTACATTCTTTTTTAGATATTTTTCCATCTCAATGCTTTGATCACAAACCCCTTTACATCCGCTGTTATTTTCTATCCATAAGACATCAAAGTCAGCCTTGCTTATTAGCTTAAAGAGATTATCGTTGTATTTGAATTCTGGTATAGAAAAGTCGTTTCTCGTTAATGATGAAAAAATACATGGCACTGAATAAGCAGTAGATGTTCCGCAAGAGCTAACATTAGTGTAGCTTACAATGTTTTGTTTTTGAAGTAGAGGGTTAGTGTTTTTAGAATAACCATTCAACGAGAAATTACTTGCTCTTGCCGCCTCGCCTATCACTAAAACAAAAACACTCCTCTTTTTGTGATTTTTCCAATTAACCCCCTTCTCAGCAGAAAGTCTTTTTGTTTCCCTGTCCTTATGAGGGATCGATGATTTTAAATATTTAAAAGTTGAATATAGGTAGTTATTAGGGATGATCCTATATATCACATCTTTATTGTTTCTAAAGAATGATGAAAATGTTTTAAAATCCTGAAATACAATTGACAAACAAATTAATATTGATAGCACAAGGAGAATAACAAAGTGTTTTAATCTATAGGTGGGATGCATTTTATGCATAATCAGCGCGGGAACAATTCCCAGAGAAAAGAGCATAAAAATCATTTTTGATGTCAAAAGTTCTACGCTTTCTTTGAAATCAGTTTCAAAAACATTAGTAATCATCATAACATCGATCAACACTCCATATTCCAGCATGAAATATTGCGCTATTGAGCTAAAAATGAATATTATGGCTAAGATATATTTATATCCTGGTATCAAAGTGATGATGGAAAGAGCGGTGCAAAGAAAACTTATTAATAGTAGATAAAGATTTGTTATGAAGAAAAAGTTTATTTCCTTGTGATTAAGTGCATCAAGTGCACAATTCCAAAGAGGAAGATTTAAAAATGACGCAAGAAAAATTGAGATCAGGATATTGAAAGCCCACAAAGAGATGTTTATTTTTGAACCAAACACTATTTATAGGTTAATCTGGTTATATATTTGAATCAATTGCTTCACATCAACGCTTGATCGTCCTACCAAAAATCCGCTTAGATGTTTGATTTTAGATATAGAGCTTATGTTGTTTTTATTAACAGAGCCACCATAAACAATCTTTGTGTTCACCAACTCCTTCATAGATGAAATGTGAAGAACCACCTCTTCAATCTGCTCAACAGATGGCACTCTATCTGTGCCAACAGACCAAATAGGTTCATAAGCTATCACAATTTCTTGATTGCCAATTGCGTCCAAACAACTTTTTAATTGAAAATCAATATATGATAAATGATGGGATTTATTTCTGTTTTCAATATCCTCTCCTATACATAAAATAGGAGTGATATTATACTTCAGAGCCATCTTTATCTTGTCTTGTATGACGCTAGGGCTTTCTTGATATCTAAGCCTCAACTCTGAATGCCCGATCAAACAGTAGCTAATATTACAATCATTAGCCATTTTTGCTGTTATCTGACCAGTTAAAGCACCACACTCATCAGAAGAAACGTCTTGAATGCCAAACTGTAAACGTGTTCCTTGCAGTTCAGATCGCAGCTTTTGCAAATAAAGAGCAGGAGCAATCAAAGTCACGCCTGCCATATCTTCATTTTTCAAACAATCTATCTTATCATTCAAATCAGAAAGGTTATCTACATATGCCTTCCAATTTGCAAATAACAATTTCTTACTTCTTAGCACCTTTTGTCATCTTTTTTTGGGGGGTTTTATATTTTGCTTTATTAAGAGCATTCACAACTTTTTTACCTTCTTCACTTAGTGCAGAATAAAGAGCTGATCTGTCTTTAAGATACTTTTCAACTTCTTCCTTGACTACAGGAGCTGCTTTATTCATGATTTTTGCATAGTCTTTTCTATAAGAGCAAGAAGAACATTTTTGCCCTTGAGGGACCATGCCAATATTTTGTTGTTGAGTTCCTGAAGCAGAATTGTTAACAGAAGGAGCCGTCGTATTATTTTGCTTCTGATCTTGGGACAATCCCTGAACAGAATCTGCGGCATCAACTGGAAGATTGGAATCCTGTGTTTGAGGTGCAGCAGGTGTGACGCTTCCTGAATCATTTGTTTGTGATGCAATAGTGTTGTTATCTGCAGCAAAGGCACCATATGCCACTAACATAGAAAATGCACAAGTCAATAAGTAATTGCGAACATTTATCATTTTAACCCCTATAAATATTAAATTTTAGTATTGTTTATACCCAATAACTTCTCTTACTATAATATTAAAAAAATAAATAGGCAAATCTGAATCAGATAATGGATCTTTTCTTGCTGAAATCAAATTGATCTGTTTTTCGTCAAAATTCAAACCTGAGTCTTTACTGAACTTTTGAGCTGCATTTTTTGAAAAAAACACTCTAGTTTGTAACTGCACAACTCCATCAACTGAGACCTGCACTATATTTAGTAGGTTGTAATCTAGCAGAGGCATCAAAATTTCAAATTCTCCTAGATTATTAGTCACAGCAGTTCCAGAAGACAAACCTTCAACATGCATACCATTTTTTTTATTAACTTGCCATACTTTGACCATAGCGCCACCCACAGGCACACAATGCTCATCAAATACTTGACCTTTTAAAGCAACAGTTTTGTGATTATCTTTGTTATGGGGTTTTGATAAATCATTCTTATGAGATGGTGCAGGAAGAACACCTAAAGTCCATATTTCTGGTGTGATAGGGCATGATTTTTTATAAACCTCCTGAGCCTCTGAAGAAAACGGCTGCGCAATAAAAAAAATCAATAAGTATAAAAATATGATCTTCATTCCAAATTTAATTATTCGGTGTGTCAAATTCTTTACCAAGCTTCAAAGTTCTTGCTCTTTTAATAATTTGTTCTTTAAGTTGATCAGATAATTCAGAGTTTTGGATTGCATTCCCTAAACTCTTCGATGCACAAACATTGCTTTTATACACAGAAACATCCAAAGCATCAGATTTGAGATCTTTAGATTTTATAAAAACATTTGCTTTATAAGCACTACAAGCATCGTGATTTAATTTGTACCAATCTGTGATGATAATTCCAGATTGCACGTCAGTTGAATTTAATGGCATAAACTTCATTACATCAATAGATGCTTGCCATAAAAAGGTGTTCACTGTTATGTTTGGAGCATTATTAACAAGCGATCCTCCACCAATCACTATGCCATCTCCAGTAATCTTGCCAATTCTTTCATCTCTTTTTTCCTCAGGAGAAGATGGATATTCATGATTCATCTTTGCACAAGAGCAAGTCAAGACAACTAAAGCAATCAGCAAAATAATACGCATGAGACTATTTACCACATTTCAGTACTAGAACTATTAGTTTATTTATAGCTCAGTGAACGTCAAATGTTTTTAAGCATCCGCTGCATAATAGCTGCGAAAAGATGTATGCCACCATAAAAAGACCATTGCATAATGGCTCTTTCTGCAATTTGGGCGTCAGAATAAAAACTGCGATCCTCATTTATCATGATGAACTCTGGCTCTTGTTTTTGCCCTTTCTACAAATTTCTAATTATGCAATGGTCTTTTAAACCATGATGTTCCTTGAAAAACATCTATTTTCAAAGGAACTTTTAACTGCACAATATTCTCCATTGTGTGTTTTATTTTTCTTAAACTAACAGCCATTTCATTATTTGGAATTTCAAATAGCAACTCATCATGAATTTGAAGTATTAAGTGTTTTTTAATCACATTATCTAAACAACACATTGCTTTTTTTATAATTTCTGAGGCTGTCCCTTGTATAGGAGCGTTGATTGCAGCTCTTTCAGAAAAATTTCTCAGAGCATAGTTTTTACTGTTTATATTCTTGAGATAACATCTCCTTCCCAGCATGGTTTTTACATATCCATGTTTTTTAGCAAAATCTACAGTGCTATCCATATACTCCTTAATGCCTGGATATTTTTGAAAATACTTCTCTATATAATCTGCTGCTTCTGTTTTGCTAATTTTCAGGTTATTTGCCAATCCATACGAACTAATGCCATAAATTATACCAAAATTGATCGCTTTGGCCTTTCTTCTGAGATTACTGCACACTTGATTTATAGGAATATTAAAAATTTCACTGGCAGTGATGCCATGAATATCTAACCCTTCTTTAAATGCGTCTATTAATGATTTAATGTCTGCCATATGTGCTATAACCCTAAGTTCTATTTGAGAGTAATCGGCAGAGATAATCAGGTGATTTGGTGCTGCAATAATAGATCTTCTTATTTCATTTCCTTCATCGGTTTTTATAGGAATGTTTTGAAGATTTGGTGAATGCGAAGACAATCTGCCAGTGGCGGTGGTTGTGATTGAGAAAGTGGTGTGAATCCTTCCATCTTCTTGTATAAAGTTCTGCAGATGATCGGTGTAATTATTAATTAATTTTGCATAATGACGCCACTGTAATATTTTCTCAGCGATTGTCACGCCCTGAGAACTGAGCTTCTCCATTGTCTCTGCATCTGTTGTGTATGCCCCTGTTTTTTTAGATTTTTCACCCCCTTTTATACCTAATTTGTCAAACAACATATCTCCTGTTTGTTTAGGCGAGGCGATATTGAATTTTTCTTTACTTATTGCAAAAATCTCATGCTCCAATATGTTGAGTTTATTCTTAAATTTTTCACTAAGATTTTTTAAAACACATGGGTCTGTATTAACACCTTTTTTTTCTATTAAAGGAAGCAGTGACATCAATCTTCGCTCTGTATCGTAAATGGAGAAAGATCTCCTGTTAGCAATCTCTAGCTTTAAGTTTTTGTAAATGATTTTTAAAGCGTATGCAGTGTTGCGTGAGCTGATCTTTAAAAAGTCTACTATTTCTTCTAAAGTTTCTGATTTGACGCCTGTATACAGGGTGTAGAACATTAGCTTTATATCATCGAAATTAGAAAGTGGCACATCAAGTTCATCGCATTTTTTAACAATTGGATAGATATCAAAAAACACTTTTTTTATCGATGGATCTTTAAGCACCTTTCTTAAGATTACTGAATTCAATAATAAATCTATAAACTCTCCGTCAAAATGGATTTGATATATAACTTTAGTATTAAAATATAAATCCACCATTCCCTCTTTGATATATAAGAATAGTTCTTGATGATATTCTATTTTTGCGACTACTTCCTCAAGTTCAGCGATATTTATTTTTATTGTTTTGAAGATTGCATCCTGTTGCTGATGAGTGGGTAAGAATGTGCGCTTGGTGGAAATGGATCTAAATTCATATTTAGCCAAAAACTCTGATAACACCTTTGGTATAAAACTTTTAACTTTTAACTCTTCAAGTGTATAGGGCATTTTGTAATCTTTTGGATCTAAAATAACTAATTGCTTAGATAAAAAAGCTTCTTTTTGAGAATCGTGTAAAAGATTTTGCACCCTCACAGGTTCCACTTTTTCAATTTGAGAATATATCTCTTCCAAGCATCCAAACGTATTTAGGAGCTTTGCTGCAGTTTTTGGACCAATTCTCTTCACCCCAGGAATATTGTCTGAACTGTCACCAACTAACGCTAGATAATCAATCATTTGCTCTGGTTTGATTCCATATTTTTCTTGCACATAAATATTATCTAATGATTTTTTCTTGATAGGATCAATTATTGCAACTCCAGGTTGTAATAATTGAATCAAATCTTTATCTGAGCTAATGATTTTTACCTTTTTATTTTGCTTCAAGGCAATCTGTGTGTATGCAGCAATGATATCATCTGCCTCAAGGCCTTCTATTTCTACAAATTGTGTATTAATTGCACTCAAGGCCTCCCTAATAATCGGGAATTGAAGCCTCAAGTCCTCATCAGGATTTTTTCTATGAGCTTTATATTCCGCATACATTTCATGCCTAAAAGTCTTTTTGCCGCTATCAAGAGCAACCAACATCATTTCTGAATCTTCATTTTCTATAAGCTTGATCAGCATGTTGACAAAGCCATAAATTGCCCCAACTGGCAAACCTTGTGAGGTTGTCAAAGGGGGAAGTGAGTGGTATGCACGAAAAACGAAATTATAACCATCGATAATACAAATAGACATTATTTTATTCCAATTAATTCTGATATCTCTTCCATTTTATTACAAGCTATGCTTTGAGCCTTCTCCTTGCCCATGCACAAAGCTTTATCTATCAGATCTTTATCTGAGAGTATATCCACAAGCTTGCTTTGAATTGGCTCAATAACGCTTATCAAAGCTTCTATAAGCATCTCCTTGAACTCTAGATTACTCATGGCTTGACACTGTTGAATAATTTCAGACATAGGCTTTTTGACAACACCACTATATATATTCAATAGGTTTGCAATTTCTGGTCTTTTATCTGGATCATAGGATATGCCCGCTATATTGTCGGTTTTAGCTTTCAATATCTTTTTGGCAATTAGATCTTTGTCATCAGAGATGTTGATGCGCGAAAAGTCCGACATATCTGACTTACTCATTTTATTTTGTGGATTTTTCAAGCTCATGATTCTTTTTACATCTTTGTGAATTAGTGGCTCTGGCACTTTAAATATATCTTGAGAAAACTTGCTATTAAAAGAAATAGCGATATCACGTGTTAATTCAATGTGCTGCTTCTGATCTTCCCCAACAGGCACAAGATCCGTATCATAAAGCAGTATATCACCAGCCATCAGCACGGGATATGAGTAAAGACCTAGGCTTGCTGTTTCCTTCTTTTT
Organism: Candidatus Midichloriaceae bacterium; assembly: GCA_965655955.1. Taxonomy (GTDB): domain Bacteria; phylum Pseudomonadota; class Alphaproteobacteria; order Rickettsiales; family Midichloriaceae; genus CBFHIH01. The sequence goes on from CBFHIH010000011.1 coordinate 8,098, forward strand.
CCCCGCTTTATCTTTAAATTGCGTCATTCTATTAAGCCAGCCAATTTGCGTAAAACAACCTAAAGTCCATGCTAATTCAGTATGCTCTTTAACCTGAGATTGTTGGAATATCACAGCTTTATTTAAATCAATGCCAGCGGCCATCAGGAGCGCTGTGTTATATCTAATGTTTTTACGCAACTCATTTGGGTTAAAGTTAACTGTAAGAGAGTGAAGATCCACAACACAAAACAAGCATTCATGATCATTTTGCATCGAAATCCAGTTTTTTATCGCGCCCAAATAATTTCCGATCGTGATCACTCCAGTGGGTTGAATGCCCGAAAATGCTCTTTTTATCATTTTTTAGATATCATAATGTTCGTTACATTAGATATGCACAAAAAACGTTATTCTTCAATGGATTATGAGAAAGTTAATGTCATAACTGGCGCTGATTGACTAAAATAGCGCCAGCCAACTATCCCCTCTTACTTTCTTTCTGGATAGTTACAAATTATGATACTACGCGCATAGGTTGTGTGTCAATTCTTAATTTCTGGATCTTAGTGAAATCTAAGGCGAGTGAAGGTGTGTAGTGCATAGATGGTTTTATAACACTGAACAAAGCGTAAAGTGTGGCAAAGCCACACAAGCAACGCGCAAAATTGTGCAAATTTAAAGATACTCAGCTATGCATCTTGCTTACCCTTCTCATCTATAGATCATAAGTCTTGACGAGCTTCTTGCGCTTGATCTCCCTCTATTTCCTTAAAATTGCTTTCTATGGTAGTGGTTGTAATTCTTGCATTGTCGAGATCCTCATCTGCAGAATCTGTTTCATGAGATGGTATAGGTTCATCTTGATATGGGAAAACCCAATCATATAGCGCTTTAGCAGATAAGCTGGTTGAGACTATACCAACAGCTGCGAAAGGACCTATTAAATCGTGAGTTTTTAATTCCATTACCCCATTCACTAAATGCTCCACCTTAAAAACTTGCTCATTTAATATTTTGCCAAAGAGCACTGTGTCTGAACCTACTTCTATAGCAGTGAGTAAAAGTGGCATAATTAAATCTCCAAGCTTACTCTGAACATGCTTTGTATATTCGTACCAAAATCCATTTGCCGCTCCTTGAGCAACCTCAAGCCACAAAGATCCTGATTGAAACTTCATATAATATTTTATTCCACCACCTACAATTCCAGCTGAGTAATGCAAGGTCTCTTTAGAGACATAATCCTTAATGTATGCTTTGTAGTAAGAAGATTCAACAAATTGGTTGACCCCTTCTCTTACGCCATAGCCCACAAAAGATGCGGCGCTATTAGTCCAAAAATGCGCTGCATCTAAAACACGCCATATAGGTGCGTCAATAGTTGAGGTGTACCATGCTGCGTCCTTAATAAATTGAGGCGTGTATTCATAAGCTTGACTTGCAGCATCTTGCATGAATTGCGGAGCATAATCTTTTACTGTGTTTTTCACTCCATCGCGAGCCCAGGTAGCCCAGCCATTTAACGTGTTGTCATATTGAGTCATCTTATAACCTATGTATTAATTAAAGTTGCGAAAATTGAACAGTCTGTTAAACGGACTGTTAAAAAAAATGTTTGTGTGATTGAGTCTTTAAATAGACCAAGGCTCTAGAGAAAGCATCCTGTTCCTATGAAGCAAAAATGCATAATGCCTAATAAAATATAAACAATAAGATAACAGAAGCGTTATACAAATTATTTTATTATTTAAGCCAAACATCTTTCGCACCTAGAAAATGAAGTTGGGAGAAATATAAGTGCAATGCATCAATAAGTCAATAAATATTTTACATTAATTTCATATAAAATATTCTTTGTAATCCATTGAGGACTAAATTCTCATCAAAGATATCAAAAAAGTCTTGATCCTTAAATAAATAAGCATAGCCGCCAGTGAAGATAATCTTTATGTCTTCTGGATCTAAAGTATCTTTCAGCCCTTCTATAACCTGTTTTACTCCCCCTATTTGTGAATAATATATACCAGAAAAAATAGCATCTTTAGTGTTTTTGCCGATGATGTTTTGAGGTATTTTAGGAGATAATGACGGCAACAACGCCGTTGCGTGTCCTAAAGATTCAATGGCAATTTTCGCTCCTGGCATAATAGTGCCACCAATAAACTGATCTTTATTGTTTAAAAAAGAGACTGTTGTCGCGGTGCCAAAATTCACTATCGCTTTGTGTTGATGCTTGAAGTATTCGGTTGCTGCAACAGAAGAAGCAATAAAATCTGCCCCTAATGCACTAGGATTATCAATTAAAATCTCAACGCTTAAATTGTTTTTATGCGAAACGATAAAAGGGGTGATTTTAAAGAATTGATAACAAAATTTTTCAAGAGCATCTGTCAAATTTGGCACCACAGACCCAACACAAATGGATTCTATGCTATGTGTCTCAATGTTATTTTGGTGTAATTGTTTGCTTAGCAGATTTGCAAAACCTTGTGTGTCAAATTTCTTCTGATGAATATATAAAAACTTAAACAGCAATTTATCACTTAGATATACACCTGTTGCAATGCTTGTGTTGCCAATGTCAAAACATATTAGCATGAAATCATCGATAAAATTTCTTCATCTTTATAAGAATACAAAGAGCCAGCTGCTATTAATGACCGCAATTTTTTCATCATATTTTGATAAAAAGCTATGTTATGCCATGTCATCAAAACAGCTCCTAAAATTTCTTTATTCCTAACTAAGTGACTTAAATAAGACCTTGAGTAATTTAAGCAAACATAGCAATTGCATTTTTCTTCTAGTGGTCTTGGATCTCTAATAAATTTCTCATTTCTTATATTGATCACGCCAGAATTAACAAATGCTTGACCATTTCTTCCTGATCTGGTTGGAATCACACAATCAAACATATCAACACCTAACTTCACCGCTTTGATGATATCAAGTGGTTTACCAACTCCCATTAAATATCTTGGCTTATCTTCTGGCAGCATTGGAGCAGTGAAGGATAATATCTCCAACATTTTTTCTTGTGTTTCGCCAACAGCTAAGCTGCCTATTGCATAACCATCAAAACCAATTCCCATCAAATGCTTAGCACTTTTTTCCCTTAATTCTTTGAACATTCCCCCTTGCACAATCCCAAATAACCCATAGCCATTGCGATCAATAAAAGCTTCTTTTGATTTTTGCGCCCATAAATTTGATAACTCCAAAGATTTATTCGCATACTCATAAGTGATATCAGCAGCAACGCACTCATCGAGAATCATTGTTATGTTGCTGTCGAGTTTGTTTTGAATGTCTATAGAGCGCTTTGGTGTTAAAAAGAATGATTTACCATCAATATGAGATCTAAATTCAACTCCATCTTGCGATATTTTTCGAAGAGGAGATAGAGACATGATCTGAAAACCTCCTGAATCGGTCAATATTGGTCTGTCCCATGACATGAAAGAATGCAATCCACCCATTTCGTTCACAATATCTTCACCTGGGCGAAGCATTAAGTGATATGTGTTGCCCAAAATAATTTCTGCATTTGTTTCTTTTAATGATTCTGGCAACATAGCTTTGACTGTTGCACTTGTGCCAACTGGCATGAAGGTTGGTGTCTGAATATCGCCGTGAAAAGTTTTCAAAAGCCCCAGCCTTGCTTGGTGATCTTGAGCTTTGATTATAAATTTAATTGACATTAATTGCCTTTGAAATATATCTCAGAGACATACCTTTTACCTTTTTCACCCCTTTTTAATTGTACTATGACATGTATGACTTGAGTGATATATTCTCTGACTTGCTCAGGAGGTAACCCAAGACCAGCCTGCATCACCATAAGCTTCAATTGCTCAATCGCCATCATAGGAGAATCTGCATGCAATGTGGAAATAGAACCAGGATGACCGGTGTTTATCGCACGCAAAAATGAGAATGACTCTTTTCCGCGGAGTTCACCAACTATAATTCTGTCAGGACGCAGCCTCAAGCACGCCTCTATGAGGTCTTGTATATCCACCTTGGCTCTGCCTTGCCCGCCTTTTGAAGCTATGAGATGTAGCTTATTAGGATGGCTACCCAACACAATCTCTCTGGCGTCCTCACAAGTTATGATTCTTTCATTTTGTGGTATTTCCCTTAACATAGCATTTGTAAAAGTGGTTTTTCCAGTTGATGTACCGCCACTAATTATGATGTTTTTTTTAGAAAGAACTGCGTGTTTTAAAAATTGCTTTATTTCCCTATTTTTAATGTAGTCGGATAATATCAAACTATCTTTATCCTCTACTTCTCCTGTTTCTGTTTTTGAAAAAGCGCCAAGCTGTTCGTAAGCATCAAGATCTAAGTTCATCACCGAAGGCTTGCGTATTGACATAGCAATTTTTCCCGCTTCACACGCAGGGGGTATAACTATTTGAATCCTGAAGCCATTTGGTAATGTGCCAGAAAGTAATGGGGCTTCTTCACTAACTTTTTGCTCAGTGGATTCTGCAACAAGCAAAGCAATGGATTTTAAATGATCAAATGTTAATTGAGGTACATTTTCTTTGAATATCTCACCTTTTTTCTCGACCCAAACTTCTTGCTGATCATTAATTGAAATCTCATTTACTCCGTCTTCACTAAAAATTAAGTATAAAGGAGACAAATATGTTTCTAGCGCAGTAACATTCATATATCAATTGTAAACATTGCGTTTTTGTATCACTGAAATAGGAGGTAAAACAAGATCTTGCTTAACAAAAACATTAATCATTGTGCCTTGGTTTATCGTGATAGTTGTTTTTTTAGGAGCAGAGTCTTCTATATTTTTTTTCATGATTTCCGAAAACTTCTGACTGCTGTCTGATATAGCTTGAGCAGTTGGGCTTCCAGTTGTGCTTGTGGTTGTTGATCCATCCTTATTTTGAGTTGTCTGAGTGGACACATTATCTGTTTTTGCGATGTTTGCTGCTTTTTCTGCAAATTTTGCAGAGGAAACAGGAACAATAAACGAAACCAAAAATGCAGTTCCCAATTTTTTCCAAAAATGATCATATATATTTCCGGCAATACCGCTGCGCCCTAATTCATCAATTCCAGGAGAGGCAATGGCTATATCGATCCCATCGGGTCTAATTAACCTATTCCATATAATTGCAACTCTTGTTTGACCAGCCTTAACATCACTTGAATATTCACCTATAAGCCTTGAGCCTTTTTGTATCATGACATCATCTCCTTTTTCTGCATACACATCATTTGTCACAACAGCTCTTAACATGCCTGGCAAATCTGTATTTATAGCTGTCTCAAGAACCGCAGTTATGATTTTTCCTTGCAGTATCACGCGATTTAAATGATCAACGGCCGTTGCTTGAACCTGAGCAAATGAAGTTTTCTTCAAAGTCTCAGAATCTAATGCGCCTTCACCAAAACCTAGGAATCCAGAGCTATCTTTTTTTTCAGTGGAGTCTTTATCTTTGCCTGGCAAAGAGCCTCCGCCGCCTGCTACCATGCTCCCAACTTTCATTCGTGCACGCGCCTGTTCTTCTTTTTGCTTTTTTTCTTTATCAAAAAAAGATGGTACAGAAAAATCATGTGAATTTTTTTGATCATCATGATCTTTATGAGTATCAGGATTTGCAACAGGGGCTGGCGGAGGAGGTGGAGGCGGCGGTGGCGGAGGAGGTGTAGGATCTTCTATTTTGGGGATAGAAACTTCTTGAGGCTCAGATGGCGGAAGTGGAAGAGTGTCAGGTGTTTTGTTTTGTTGAACAGGAACGGATGCGTTGATTATTTCTTGCTGCTTCTTTTTGGATATTTTATCATCACTTTTAGAATCTGTAGAATGATTCATAAACAATGCGTAGTATATTACACCTGCTATTAATAGGAATATGACAATAAATACCGCTTTTTTTTCTGTGGAAGCTAACGATACTGTTGAGAAGGATGGTTTTTCACTTTCCTCTTGATTACTTCCTTCTACTTCAGCGTTTTGATTTTTGTCTGGATCGGTGTTTTGCATGTTTAATTTGCCACTTGGTTAATGTTATGAATTGCTAAAACATCTTTCCCTTGAGTTATTTCTAGCATCTTCCAAACTCCTTGTATCACAAGATAGTTCCCTATTATTTTTGTTTTGTTTTTCAAGGTCGTTGTCCCACTAACTACTTTTATGACGTCTATGTTTAAATAGGCTTTTTCATCATAGCGTAAGAAAGTGTTAATTCCGTTATCAAATACTTTTAGAGGAGAAAGATTTTTTGATCCTGAAACTTTATAATTGAAGTTATATGTTTTGAGTTCAAGAGAGTTGCTTACGTTCGCTATTTTCACATTCTTTACATCAGAAGATGTACCTTCTTCAGTGGAAGGAATATAAAACCTCACAACATATGTTAACTCACTGTCTACTTCTGGTGAATAAGGCTTTGATTGAATTTCAAAATAATAAGTCCGTTTATTGGTTATAACAGTCATATTAGTTAGTATACTTTCCTCAAGAGGCTTAATAAAAAGCGTGTTGCCTAAAGGAGATAGTTGCCATGCATAATTGTTGCCAGAAGAAATGTTTCTTATCTCCTCTCCTTCGCCAAATTCAATGCTTGTTTGATAATTGAAATGCACAACAACTCTAAACACTTCATTTTTATTATATACAAACGTCCTAATTCTACTGTCTGTAGTCACAGGTTTGTCAACAGCGCAAGAAGGGAACGAGTAAGTCCACAGTCCAATTAATAAGCAAATTTTAAATATTTTCATTATCTATCTTATATAAAGTTACTTGAAATCCTAATGGATTAATAAGCCTATCTTCATCATTCATACTTAGATTAGCAAACCTGAATTCCATAAATATTATCTTATCCATCACTATATTAACTTGTCCTGAAACCTTCAAAGCGACCCTAACCTGCACAGAAGTTGGCGAGAGGAATATAATAGATTTTATCCCAACATCAACAGTAGAAGAGCTGCCATATTTGCTGTAAGGACTGGAAGGATTATTTTGACTAAACCTCGGTCTATACTCATCGTAATAAACAGAACTGGTTGATAAAAGCCTTATAACATCGTAATAATTTCTGTTAAATGTTGAAGAGTCATACCCCTCTCTAGCTTTTATATATTTTACTAAAAAGTACCTTTTTATCGACTCATCAGCAGAATATGTTTCCACTGACAACGGTTCAACAACTGTAGGAACCCCTGTTTTTTTTTCTATTTCGATAACAAAAGGTTCTATTGTTTGAGTGCTCTTGAGATATCTTATTGCAAACAAAGACATAAATATAACGGAAAAAGAGATAAGAAGCAAAAGAAGAGCAAAGTTCCTTTGTGTCAAAGCTCTCTTATAGCTATCTTTCTCCCAACTATCAAAAGATGAAGAAGAACTTTTTTTAGAATCTTCAGATTTCTCGTTTTTGAATAAATCACTTATCTTCATTACCATACACCTATTCAAAATCTAGCGTTATCTGAGACAAACTCCCAATTTATAAGCTTCACAATTTCGTTTAAATATTTAACCCTATTATTTCTGTAGTCTATATAATACGCATGCTCCCAAACATCTATGGTAAACAAAGGTGTTTTGTTTTTCACCAATGGTAAATCAGCGTTGCTTGTTTGTAATATAGAAAGAGACAGATCTTCCTCATTTTGAACAAGCCAAACCCAACCACTACCAAACAATGTTGCCCCTTTATCAACTAATTTATTGATAAAATCTTCAACTGAAGCAAAGTTTTTTTCAATAAGCGCTGCTAATTTGCCGCTAGGATGATTTTGATGTCCAGTGATAGATTTCCAATAAAAGTCATGATTCCATATCTGTGCGGCATTGTTAAATATAGGAAGATTTTGTTCTTGATACGCAGATTTTATAATGTATTCAAGATTCTTATCTTCTAATTCAGTACCAGAAATAAGCCCATTCAACTTGTCCACATATCCCTTATGGTGTTTGTTATAATGAAAATCTACAGTCTCTGAAGAAATTATCGGAGAAAGGAGTGAGCCTTCATAAGGCAGATGTTGTTGTTTGATCATTTGTAAATTACTGACTTTCTTGCGATTCTAATCTTTTGCTAGTTATTTTTCAACTAATTTACAGTCTTTCATTTTATAAATAAAAAAACATCTATTTAATTAACGCAGCTAATTTCACAGGACCTTTAAATTTGATTATTCTATTGTCAATGACACAAAAAGACTCAGCTTTGATATTTATATTCTGATACTTGATTTCAATTCCATTTTCTGCACAGGCTTTGTTTTTAGCGTGAAAAATAATCATTTTTTTCGTAGATAAAAAATCATCAGCTTCATTCTTAACTGAAACGTCCCCTTCCAATTTTAATATCTTGCTCTTGAGATTAGCGTCACCTTGTGCTGCATGGAAATAAAACTTCAGGTTATCTTTTATGGTTAAATTTCCAGAAATATAATTGAAAACAACGTTCCTCGCATTTATTTGTTTAGCATCTTTTGATTCTAAAAACATCTTTCCCTTTAGTGTTCTAATGTAATAATTTGGACTTTTAATGACATTAATGTGGGTGTCTGAGTCTGTATTTTTTTGTATACCAAGATACTTAGAATCAGAGTTTAAAAAATAATTCCATGCAACGAGCAATAAGATGCCTATGAATCCAATAATGGCTAGAGTTTTTATTTTGCTCAAATAAACCATCTGAAGCTTGTTCTTATCATCTTATATAATACCTGATCTTATAAGGTCATGCATGTGTAAAATTCCCACTGGAGACTGATTTTTTATGATGAAAATCTGAGTAATTTTTTTTTGATTCATGATTGCTAACGCCTCTGATGCAAAAGCATCTTTAGGCATAGTAAGTGGCTTATAATTCATTATTTCATAAACCAATGTCCTTCTCATATCAAGCTCTAAATGCCTCCTAAGATCTCCATCTGTTATTATGCCTATTAATTCACTATTTTTGCTTATAACTCCTGTGCACCCAAATCCCTTTTTTGTCATTTCTATTACTGCATCTGCTACTCTTTCAGTGTCTTTAACCAAAGGTATAAAGTTATTTCTATGCATTAAATCACTTATCTTAAGCAACTTTGCCCCTATTTTTCCTCCAGGATGTAACACCCTAAAATCTTCTTTGGAAAAATTACGGATTTTTTGCAAAACAACTGCCACCGCATCCCAAAAAGCAATCATCATGATCACTGATGTGGTTGGCATGTTTATTTCTGACGCCTCTTTGCTTTGAGGTAAGACTATTGAGAGATTTGCTATTTTGCTTAACAAAGAATTGTTGTTTCTACTAATGCCTACAATGAATATATTAAACCTTTTGCAATATTCTATTATGGAGTTGAGCTCCATAGTATCTCCAGAATTTGACAAAAGCACCACTATATCATTTTTGCTTATCATACCTAAATCACCATGACTTGCTTCCGCGGGATGTATAAAAAAGGAGGGAGTCCCACTTGAAGACATGCTGGAAGAGATTTTGCGAGCTACATAGCCACTTTTCCCCATGCCACTGAAGATCAATCTTGTTTCCTTGTGATTGATTTGTTTTACTACTTCCAAGATATTTTGATCTAGGCTTTCTTTCAGATCTTTAAGCCCTTGAATCTCTGTTTCTACAACTTCTTTTGCTATTGTTAAAATATCTTGTTTATTCATGATTTTTATGGTCAATTGTCTGAAATGTTTCTATCATATAGGAGAGAAATTAAAAACACTAAATTACCGATTATGCCTTTTTATTGGTTGAGAATATGTTTATTAATAATTGCTTTGTTTATTCCACGTATAGTTCATAGCAGTGATAATGTTTTAAGCTCTTTGGGTAATTACCTTAACAGTTTTGAGACTTTTTCTGCTGATTTTGAAGAGTTGAGACATGATGGAGAGAGAAAAGGAAAGATTCAAATTCTAAAGCCTGGCAGGGGTAAGATAGAATATCTAACCCCTAAAAAGATAACAATAGTGCTTAATAATGGTAATGTTATGTATTATGAGCATGAGCTTGATGAGCTTTCTTACATAAAAGAAAACAACTACTTTTTCAATTTATTGATGGAGAAAAAGGTGGATATATCAAATATCATTACAGATATTGATGTGGATCAAAAGAGCAAAAAAGCTAAAATTGCTATAGCAAAAAAGCATAATAATATTGAAACAAAAGGCATGCTTGTGTTTGACTTAAATCCTATGGAGCTGAAAGAGATTGTTGTGCAAAATGAGGGGCAGCAAAGGCATCATTTGATTTTTCATAACGTCAAGCGTGATTTAAAAATAAGCCCTGAAGAATTTTCATTAAACAATCCTAATTTTTATTCACAAGACTATGACAATGATTAGAACTAGATTCGCTCCAAGCCCAACAGGGGAGTTACACATAGGTGGCGTTAGAACCGCAATTTTCAATTGGTTGTGGGCGAAGAAAAATGGTGGTGAAGTATATCTTAGAATTGAAGATACAGATAAAAATCGCTCTAAAGAAGAATACACAAAGTCTATAATAGAAGGATTGTCATGGCTTGGCATAAATTTTGATGGAGATGTTGTGATACAGTCTTTAAGGATCAAGAGACATCAGGAAGTAGCGGAAAGTTTATTGAATCAAGGGGCGGCTTATTATTGTGATTTGCCCCCTGAGGAACTTCTACAGTTCAAAGAAAGCGAGAAAGGTAAGTTTATAAATCCAAATAGAGATAAAAATCTCTCAAAAAGTAATTACACTGTGCTTCGCCTTAAAGTTCATAAATCTGGTAGCACTAGCTTTGATGACATAGTTTTAGGTGACATACAGGTGTCAAATGATGAAATTGACGACATGGTGCTTTTAAGAGCTAACGGAAGTCCCACATATTTATTGTCATGCGTTGTAGATGATTATGATATGGGAATCACAGACGTGATAAGGGGGACTGATCACCTTACTAATACATTTAGGCAGATGCAGATATATAACGCATTAAGCTGGAAAGCGCCTAAGCATGCACATATTCCGCTGATTATGTCTGATAAAGGCTCAAAGCTTTCAAAAAGGGACCCCAATGTTTTGAGTTTGCAGAACTATAGAAAGGAAGGTTATTTAAATTCTGCCATATTCAATTATCTACTTCGTTTGGGTTGGGGGTATCAGGATAAAGAAATAATTAGTGTAGATGAAGCACTGAAATATTTTTCTTTGGATAAAGTCATCAAATCTCCTGCTAAATTTGATATCATGAAGATGAATCATATAAATCAAGAGTATATAAAAAATCTTACTGATGACCAATTGATGCAATTATTGCAACAAGAATTTGATACAGAAAAGTTCAAAGATTTGGATATATTAAAAAACAGCATATCTTTAGCAAAAACAAGAGGAGAGACTTTGAAAAAAGTTCTGATAATAGCTAACTTGTTTATAAATAAAGCCAATCCGATTGATGAGAAGTCGAAGGAGATCTTAAGCAAAGAACAGAATCTTTTGCTTTTGAAAGATTTGATTGATGTTGTGAATGCTATAGCAGATTTTTCAGCAGAGGGACTGAAAGAAGCTTTTTATAATTTCGCTAAATCTAAGGGTTTAAAGCCTCAAGAAATCATGAAGCTGTTAAGAGCAAGCGTTTTTGGAAGTTTTGAATCTCCTCCAATCTTCCAATCACTTGCTATTTTATCAAAAGATGAGATTTTACGACGCCTTGAAGACGCCACGCTATAGCAAAAGACGTACATCACCTACCTTGAGGCGTTAGTGATTTACGTGTAATTAAACCTATTGCACTATATTATTTAGTATATTCCAGCATTTCTGGCATGCTTTTAAGATCAAAAGATGTAAATATGCTTTGAGTACCGTGTTGCAGCAAAATCTTATGCCTAGATTTATCGTAACTTTTGATATAGTTAAACTCCTGATCAGATAAGGAGAAATTGTGTTTAAAAGATTTAGATATCATTTTATTAGAGAGATATATTTTTGTTGCAAAATACTCAAGAATATATTGCATTGCGTCATTCGTTGTGTCATCAACACTATTCTCTCTTGTGAAAAGAACCATCACATTTTTTTTAGTTAGTCTTTCCAACCAATGACGTACCCTGTTTCTAAATCCATGTGCTAAAAAGATATTATGACCGTGATTAACTACTAAAATAACTTTTTCTCCATGAAAATTATCTGCAATCTTGGTGAGATAAGCTGTTAATATGGCATTTAATAATTTTCTATTTTTCAATAAAAGGGAAAAATTAAATGATAGATATTTGTGCTTTCCCACAGAATTAAGATCTTGTTTGAAGAATTTAGGAAAAAATGGATCTTTGAAAAAAGCTTCATAGTTTGATTTTATGGTTAAATCCTCAAAGCCGTTTATAAAATTGTCAAAATACTTCTTTTTTGCATCATGGGATTTTTCTTGCTGGAGCTTTGTGACACAAGCTTCAAACTTTTTTATATACTCTTTATTATTATATCTGTGCTCATCTTCTTTTGCGCAAATTTTCAATAAAAACTCAGCCATAAGAGAGACGCTGTTCTCGTAATTCGCGATATTGAATATGTCAACTTGTATCAATGAGTCTTGATTTTCTGAAACCTCAATAATCTCGCCGGAAAGTATTTTTATGAAATTTTTGCTTCTACCTTCTAGATCAAAGTATATAATTCTCGGATCATGTTTTATGGATTGTAAAAGCAAAAAGTGAGCCAAGGAGCTTTTACCACTGCCTTTTGGACCCATGATGAATGTATGTCCATTTTCCTCATAGTGGAAATTAAAATAATAATAACCACCATAACCAGTATTAAAAATGGTAATAGGAGCACCCCATTTACTGCCACTATAATTTCCTTGCTTTTTTGAATATATGTTTGAGAATTTTGCAACTTGTGAAGCAGGAATTTCAGAATTCCTATTGTTATAGAAATAATTACCAGGAAGATTGTAGAAAAAACACGTTTCTATGTTGAAATCTTCCCTTATAACTTTAGCTCCTAAGGTTCCTAATATCTTACAAAGCTTCAAAATTTTATCATTCAGATTACTATGTGAATTT
>CBFHIH010000011.1:21128-24209 GCA_965655955.1 Candidatus Midichloriaceae bacterium
GCTTTTTTATTTTCTGAAAAACTGGATAGATTAAATATCTTTTGTATCTTTGTGTCTTTTATCCCATCTAATTTCTTTTTATATTTTGCCATTTCTTTAAATAAAGTCTTTCCAGAAGATGAATGGAAAAATTCTGATATAAGTAGTTGTCCATCATACTGTAAAATAGGGTCTAAAGATTTTTCGTCACATTCAAATAATGAGTTAAAAGAAAAAATAGCTAGATGCTTATCTTCATTTGTATGTGTTATTACCAGTTCATTAATTAGATTGTTTATTTTTAGATCATGAGATATCACATCACTAAAATCGGCTTTAACCAATTCTTGCTCTTGATGCTTTAGATGATAAAATGACAAAGCTTCTGAATACTGAGCTCCATCCTCTTTTGTTATAATGCTAAGTTCTTTGGGATGAAATACATTTAGTTGTTCTTTGATCTGTAAAACAGCAGATTCTATTTTTTTGAACGCATCATTAAAATGTTTCTTATATCTACTTTTTATCAGAAAAAGTACTTTAGATATGTCAATGTCTTGAACTGAAAAAATAAAACTATTTTTTAATATTACAGTAATATACAAAGTATTTGATAATTTTTTGGACCAGACATTTTTCTGTCGCCAAAGCTCTTCTGCTTTTTTTACAACTTCATGATCGCCATTATATGAATTTGGAAGTATATCTTCATAATCCCTAATGATATGTGTGTAAAGAGCTATATTTGAATCATTAAGCACTAGCTCCGCTACATCTCTTATTTTTTTTCTTAAAAGACATGCATCCTGAGGACTGCTTTGAAAAAAATGCACCTTGATTGTTTGTATTAAATCACCATTTTTGGTCAACAAGGTTTTCTCATCAAAATGACAAACTATAGGAATAAGATCTGAAATTTTTACAGCTTTCACTTTTATTTACACAACGCCAAAAATATTAAACAGCACTGCCATACCCAACAATATATAGCTAAGTTTCAAACCAACTTCCAAAGCTCTTTCATGAAAAAAAGATTCTGTATAAGATTGCAGTTTTTGTATTTGGTTCATTATTTGTTTTGCTTTGGAGCTGTTTCTCTCAAAGCCTCTTTGATCTTCGATAAAATAGTCTTTGCTAGTTACTATAGTTAAAATCTTTTCCAAATCATCATCATCATTTATTTCCTGTAATTTCTTTAAAACCTCATCTTTTAAGATTCTACTATGCATATAATTTTCTACAAAACTTGAGAATTTTTCTATAAAGAGTTTATTAACATGCCCCAATGCACTTATATTATAATGCTTCTGTATTTTAGAAAAAAGGAATAGTAGTTTTCCAAAATCAAAATCAAGAAGCTTAACATTATACGCTTGCATGGATTCATCATCAAGATAAGAAAAAAGATACGGTATTAAAAATTCATCATTGAAGACAGTATCATAAGCTATTTTTTCTTTTTCTATGAAAATCAATAAATCTGAAGGGGAAAAGATACAGATTCTACCTGCACAAGACCCTAGATAATGAGCATCTGGAATAAAAGTGTATAGTAAAGATATAAGACGTCCGATAGGAGATAGGAATTTAGCACATAGGATATTTTGAACTTTGAGATGTCCAGATAAATCCATGAAAAACTTTGGATATTTTTGGTTTATCATGGTGCGTAAAGAAAAAAGCAAAGATTTAGCGAAGTCTATATCTTTGTTCATAACGATGGTGAAGACTAAGTTGGACAAACTTACTAAATCGTTATAATAAAATAAGTTTGTTTCGCTATGAGATCTTATGATAATATCTTTTTTTATTAAAATACTAATAATAGATGCTAAAACAAAGTTCTCAGAGTCTCTCATTTTTGTAAAATTTTTTAGAAAAAGCCTGTCTGCAAGAATTTTGCTTATTTGAGAATTAGCAGATTTATTAACATATTCTCTATCTAAAAAAGTAGTTAGTTTTCCTGACGTAATGAGTTTTAAAGCTTCAAACTTGTTTAATAAAAACTCATATCCCAACAAAAAATCTTTCCTAATTTTTTTACCATTGAACTCGATTGGAGTTTTAAAAACCTCTCCATTAGAATAAAAATTTATTTTGTTGACTTCAGGTATGTCAAAAATTTTATCGTATAAAAGCCTTTTATCAGCGTTATCATTCAGCAACCCTATGATCACTTTGTGTATTGTGCCAGTTAAAATATATCCTTTGGTGAGATACTTGTAACTACCGTAGTTTAATTTACCCTCTCTAATATCATCAACAGTAGCGTAGTGTCTTTTTCCAGCAAAAAGTTCAAAACACATCACGCCCAAAGAATAATAATCATCTTTTAAAGTAGATGTATTTTTAGTTACAGAAGATAAAAATAAATTGTCTATGGTTTCGTAAAGAGGTGGTTGATAATATCCACACGGAGATGAAAAACATTCACTGATTAATATTTTCCCAGTATTTGTTAAAAAGACATTATCTAGGTTTATGCTGCCATGTTTTATGCCTAACTGATGGAGTTTTATTAACACTTTATTAGCATTAAACAATATATCTTTGATCAAATATTTATCAGAAAATTTTTCATTATTATCTAACAGTTCTCCAAGAGAAACGCCTAAAACTTTGGGGAAGATGATAACGATTCTTTCTTGATTATCTATGGAAGTAATGCCAACTTCAAGGGGATTCACAAGACCTTCAATAGGATTCTTTACCAGTTCCTTAATGTGCTTTAAATCTAGAAAGAATGTGTTTTTGAATACTTTGGCATAAAAACCATCTTGATTTATTTCTTTTGTGGAGGAGGCGCAATAAGTGTCAAAAAAGCTATCAGATAAAGACTGAATCTTTTGTTCTTTATTGATTAAGAAACTGTTGCTGACAAGATTTTCTTGCTCAGAGATGAATAACTCAACGCCCCCCAGGCATCTTGTTTTAGATGAATTTTCTAGATCAATATTTTCCACATGAACTCGCAAACATGATTAAAAAAGCACGCAAGGCAAACAAATGGTATGCGTTAGAATACAATGGTAAATTGTAATAACTTAAAAAAAAATAGTCGATAAGATACTGAACAAGTTATCAGGCATTGACAAGTAAATG
>CBFHIH010000012.1:0-23995 GCA_965655955.1 Candidatus Midichloriaceae bacterium
TGTGTCGACACAAACAACAGTACTATTTTTGTTTTTTCTGATGTTTGTGATTTTTGTTAAAAGGCATGTTGAGTCAGCAGCCAAATATTTACCTGGCTCAAAGATGATGTTTAGTTCTTTTAGAATTGGAAAATTATCTAACTCCTGATTAATAACGTCGCTAAATTCGTTGAGATCTATTGCTTTTTCTTGGGTCTTATATTTGATGCCAAAGCCCCCACCTAAATTTATAAACCTTAGAGAATCAATAGTGCTGCCTATTTTGAACATAAATTTCACCATAGGAGAAAATTGCGTGGTGTTGTAAAGCCCTGATCCTAAATGGCAGTGAATTCCTATGATTTTTAAGTTATATTTCTTGGTTATTTGAATTGCTTCTTGTAGATCATAATGATGAATGCCAAATTTTGAATCTTCTCCACCTGTGATTATTTCCTTGAATTCACCATCTCCAAACCCTGGATTAAGCCTTAAGCTAATTTCTTGATTTGGATGTTTGTCACCAAATTTCATAAGCTCTGACAGCGACCCTATATTAATAGTCACTTTGTGGTTCACAGCTTCAGATAATTCTTCTATAGATGCATTATTAGCAGAGAACATAATATCTTTCTCTGAAAACCCTAATTTTTTAGCTAATAAAATTTCATATATAGATATAGTTTCAATGCCATCAATTCCAGCATTTTGCAATTCTTCTACAAGAGAGGGATTGAAATTGGCTTTTATTGCAAAAAAGAAGCGTGTGTTTTTATTAAAAGAGCTTTTTAGGTCTTTGACTTTTTTGTGCAACACATTTTTATCGCACACAAATGTAGGCGTACCATAACTCTCCACAACCCTTTGCAGTATTAATCTTTTTTCTTTAAAATATTCTATTGATTGCATGATTCTTTAGAAGAATTTATTATGGAGCTTGTTGATTAAAGATGTAACATTGTTGTCGTCTATGAGAAGAGTTATGTTATTACCCGATCCACTTAAACTGATTGAATGTATGGTTGCAGCGTCTTCCAAACAAGTTGAGAAAATCCCAGAAAGTGTGTCATTGTTTTTATTGACATGATTCCCTATAAAGCATAGTTTCGCGATGTTTTTCTGCACTTTAACGCTCGCAAAAGAGGTGAGAGCAGAGTATAATTTCTTGGAATAATCTTCGCTTTTAATTGATATTGATAGTGATATCTCTGATGTCGTGCATACGTCTATTGGGATGTTTTGTTCTGCAAATATACTTGTAACTTTTTCCATGAACCCAACCCCGTTGATGATGCTGGTGTTCTCAAGTGTTAAAAGAGCATTGTGAGAAGAGGATACAAGCCCCTTTGTCATAACATTTGAGGATCTGGTGATTTTTGTTCCTAAAAATTTTCTATTAAATGTATTGCAGACACACACAGGGATGTTATTTTCAATAGCTAGCACTATGGTATCTGGATGAACAACTTTTGCTCCGCTATATGCCATTTCAGACATGATGTGCATATCAAGATTATCCCAAGAATATGCGCTTTTTACTATATTTGGATCTGCTGTCATGATTCCGTCAACATCGGTCCATATCTCTATTTCGTCCGCAGAAATACCCATGCCTATTATGGATGCTGTATAATCACTGCCTCCACGTCCTAATAATGTGATGTTGCCGTGCGCATCTTTTCCTATAAACCCTGTTACAATAGGCGTAATATTTGATTCTAAGAGAGGCCTTATAATCTTTTTGATAGACCTATTCGTTTGAATGAACTGAACCTTTGCTTTTAGATAATTACTGTCGGTTTTAATAAGTCTTTCAGACTCTATCCTAACAGCAGATATATTAAGTTTTTCTAACGCCTCTACTAATAACAAAGATGATAATTTCTCGCCAAATGCTGAGATTTTTGCGACTGTTTTATCAGCTAGGTCTCCAACTAAGCTTACCCCATAGCTTATCGCTTCCAGTTCGTCTATTAGATTTTGAAATTTTTGCGTCCATATTTTTTTCGCTTTTGTTTCGTTGTCTAAAATTGTGAATAATATTTCTTTATGTAATGTAGCTATCTCTAAAACTTTAGATTTGACTAATTTAGGCTTTGATTGACGTGCTAAGCTTATGATGTCAAGTAGATTGTCTGTTGTATCTCCAACAGCTGACACTGTCACAACCACTCTTTCTTCATTGTCTAATTTTTCTTTTATAATGTCTGCGCATTCGACGATGGAAGCGGCGCTGCCCATTGAGGTGCCGCCAAATTTTATAGATTTAATACTCATCATTTAAGTGTTTGTTATACGGGTTATCTCCAAATTAGTATCTTTTAATTTTGATTCTAAGTTTCCATATCCTCGTTCAATTTGCTCTACTGCGGAAAGCGTTGTTTCTCCAGAGGCTAAAACGGCAGCAATGAGATAAGAGAGGCCAGCTCTTAGATCTGGTATGACAATTGGCGTGTTAATGGCAGAAAGTTTCGAAGGCCCATGTATTAAGGCGCTGTGCATTTGATCTTGATCTTTGTATCTGCATGGCAATGACCCCAAACATGTACTGACAATTTCTGTTTTTGCTCCTAGCTTATTTAATGTTTCTAAATATCCAAATCTTCTCTCATATACAGTTTCATGTATGACAGATATACCATTAGCTTGAGTGAGCATGGTGGCAAATGGCTGTTGCCAATCTGTAGAAAAACCGGGATAAACATCTGTCTCAATTACAGTAGGCTTTAGGTTTTCTTTTCGAAAAAACAGTATTGTGTTGCTGTTTATAAATCGAAATCCTCCGCCAATTTTTGTATAATGGGATAGGAAGTTTCCTAATAAGTCTATTCGTATTCCTGAGATCTCTATTTCTCCATCAGATGCGCATGCCAAGCAAGCCCATGACGCAGCCTCTATTCTATCTCCTGCGATGGCAAAGCTTGTTCCATTGAGCTTTTCAACTCCTTCTATCTTAACTTCCCTGTTGGATGAAAGGAATATCAGTGCTCCCATTGATCTGAGCATTGCAATCAGCTCAATGATTTCTGGCTCTATGGCAATATTTTTGATTATACTTGTTCCTTTTGCTAAAACGGCAAGAAAAATACATGTTTCAGTGGCGCCAACAGATGGATAAGGAAGTTGTATGTGCTGAGCTTTCAATCTTTCTGTGGAAGTTGCTATATATTTATTGTCTTCATATGAAATTTTAGCTCCGAATTTTGTTATTGCGTCTATGTGAAAGTCTACATTTCTTTTTCCAATTAAATCTCCTCCCACTAGTGGAACAACAGCTTTTTTAAATTTATGCAACAAGATGCTAAGAAGTAATATTGGAATTCTATTTGCATTGCTGTCAGGTAATGAAGCTTCGCATTTATTCATTGTTGTTGGGTCAATCGCTAATTTATTACACTCGTGATCCCAGTTGACTGCTACCCCCAAAGAAGATAAAAGATTTTTTGTGATTGATACATCTCCTATGCTTGGTATTTCAGATAAGGTAGTTTTTCCATCCCCT
This sequence comes from Candidatus Midichloriaceae bacterium, assembly GCA_965655955.1. Lineage (GTDB taxonomy): Bacteria > Pseudomonadota > Alphaproteobacteria > Rickettsiales > Midichloriaceae > CBFHIH01. Next base: position 3,482 of record CBFHIH010000012.1, read on the forward strand.
AGCAGCGATGCGACCATCGCTTTGGTGGCTAAATTTTTTGCTCCCATACATTTTATTAGACCTTTTGCAGGATTTCCCCCTTTTATTTTGTATAGAAGCTTTGACATAATAGGTCTTGATTTTTAAAAATTTTTGACTCAGCGATTATACTAAATACATGATCTAACATAAAGAGCAAATTTTCTTTAGAATCAGATTCAATGCGCAACCTTATTACATCCTCAGTGTTTGAGCAATGTACTGCTGCACACCCTTCTTTTTCCCAATATTTTATAACACCACATTGTATATTGTGATTTTTGCTTTTAAGTGAATTTGTTATTTTTTTCATCTTTATTCTTTTGCTCCTTTTTTCGCATTTTAAGTTAATTTCTTTTATATGAAATTCTGGCAAATTTTCTAAAAAAATAGATTGTGATGGAGTATTGGTTATGAGATTTATCAATTTCAATGCAGCAAATATCCCGTCATCAAAGCCATAATAGTCTTCTTTGAAATAGTAATGCCCGCTTATTTCAGCGCCTATTAATGCATTTTCTGAAGATATTTTTTGTTTCACATATGAATGCCCAACATAACTAGTTATGAATTCTACTTTATTGTCAGTAAGCGTCGTTATATATCTTATAGCGCGCTCTGAAAAGAGTGGATCCACTACTATCTTAAATGATTCGTGTTTTTTTATGAGCTCTTTTGTGAATAAAATAAGCAAAATTTCTGGCTCTATCTTTGTAAGATTACTACCATACGCGTATAGTCTATCTCCATCATAGTCCAGTTGAAAAAAATATTTCATCTCAGAAGATTCTAAAAGACTGTTGATTTTTTTGTTGTTTTTAAATGGTAATGAAACATTTTTTATGTGGATGATGTTATGTTTGCCTGGGAGCTTGATGGTAAGTTCTTGTAGCGTTTTTTTTACTACGTCGCTATCACATAGCCACACGAGCCTTTTTGATCTATTTTGCCATGATTTTACAAAGTTATTTTGTCTGAGCTTAGAAATATTATTGATGTATTCCTTCAATAAATCTTTAGCATAATAAATATTTCCTTGATTTGGGCTTTTATACAAAGATAACTTGGAGTTTGAGATAAGGGAGAGTTTTTTTAAATCTTTACCAAATAAAGGTTCTTTTTGGACAGCAATCTTAAAGCCATTATATTCTAATGGATTATGAGATGCTGTAATCATAACTGATGCAGCGTTATCTAAGGTATGTGTTGCATAATATAGGGCTGGAGTTGGTATTGTTCCTAAGTTAAGCACATCTATCTCAATGGATAACAAGGCGTTGATAAAGAACTTTTTTATGATGCCTGAACTCTCTCTTGAATCCGAGGCTACACAAACTTTACCTTTTATGTTCTTCGATCTCAGATAAATACCAAGGCTTAACCCTAGATAATAAGCATCTACTTCATTTAATTCTTCGGGGTATTTGCCCCTTATATCATATTCATTGAATATATGAGGTGAAAACCTATGAATTATTTCTGTCCGCAAACCAAAAAAAATTTTATTCCCAACAATGTAAAGTGTTAAGGAAAAAGAAGGTTTTGTCTAGATTAAAATCTTTTTAATTTTTGTATTAAGATTTGTGATACCAGTATGCTGCTTGCGACTAAAAAGCCAGGTATAATTTCATATATTTCAAATATTCCACCAAATCTATGCAGCTCTCCCCAAATTAGCACAGTAACTGCTCCAGCAATGATGGAGGATATAGCAAAAAAGCCATTTGGATTTTTTGCATATAAAGAATATATTATAACTGGTCCGAAAGATGCCCCCAATCCAGCCCAAGCTAATGAAACTAAGCCTAATATAGAATTATTAGGCTTAAAGGCTTGGATTAAAGATATCGTAATTAGGAATAGCATGATAGCTCTTGGCAGATAAAGCTTTGAAGGATTGCTTTTTAAGGTCCTTATTGCTTCTTCTGTTATGGAAGAGGCGCTTGCATGAAGCTGTGCTGAAATCGTGCTCATAACAGCAGAAAGTACTGCTGCTAGACATATTCCAGCTATGACTGGATGAAATAGCTTGTCAGATAATCTTAAGAAGATTGTTTCAGGGTTGTCAATTGTGCCTTCTGTGAATATGATTTTACCGAACAATCCCACTAAAAACGCACCTATTAAAGACAAGATCATCCAAGACATGCATATCCGAGACGATGTCTTGATATTAGAAGGGGTTTTAGTGGCCATGAACCTCACTAAGATGTGTGGTTGCCCAAAATATCCAAGCCCCCAACTCATCAATGAAATGATTGTGATGATGTTTAGATCTTTAAAGACATCATCATAGTTAACATGATTAGCTATAAATGCTTGTTTTATATGAGATATACTAGGGGCATCATAAAATATGGTTATTGGAATAATGAGTAACGCGAAAAGCATCAAAGATCCTTGCAAGACATCTATCCAATTTATCGCTGTGAATCCACCGATTGATGTATATAAAAAAACAAATATGGTGCTGAGGATTAAGGCTTGGTGGTAACTGAGATTAGTGAAGGTTTGTACCAAAAAAGCCAAAGCAACCAAGGCAGAAGTTATATATACCATGAAAAATGTGGTTGTAATTGAAACAACGGTTAATCTAATGCCCATTTGATTATTGCGAAACTTATTCCCTAAAAAGCTTGTTATAGTGAGTGCATTGCCATATTTCTCTGTGCTGATGCGTAATTTTGTCGCTATGAGCTTCCAGTTAAGATATGCCCCTATCGATAAACCCAAAGGATACCAAATTTCTGATATGCCATTTAAATAAACAACTCCAGGAAGCGCCATCAATAACCACCCACTCATGTCTGCTGCTCCAGCACCAAGTGCTGTGGTGACTGCATTAAAGCTTCTTCCACCCAAGGCAAATTCTTTTGCGGTTTTATTTCTCTTAGAGGCGTATATTGCTATGATTAATAATGTTAAAAAGTATACTGATATTATAATGAACTTCATTGTGTGATTAAAGCTTTTGATTGTTTACTTTTAGCATATTTAAGTGTTAAATTCACTGTATTAGTTAGAAACATTTTTCTAGTTTAGTTTTAATAAAAAATACCATGTCTTCATTTGTAAATTCTTTTAGAAACACTGTCATAGGGATGCTCTTTACGGCTTTTTTGATAGTCTTAAGTTTTCAATTAGCGGCTATTTTATTTTATTATTCTCAGTATAAGCAAATTGATCTCTCGATGATCACAAGTTCAATCCCTGCATTGATGGTAATAGAATTTGCTAATTATTGGATTGAGAATTTTAACACAATAGATTTTTCATTCAATGACTATTTTATAATAAGATTTATAGGGTCTTTGATGATACCGCCATGCCTTGTGCTGGGGACGGCATGGCATTTTAGAGCTCCAATTGTTGCACTGAGGCCGTATAAAGATAAGCAATCCGTTCATGGAGATGCTAGATGGGCAACTGAAGAAGATATTAAAAAAGCAAACTTGAGAGTTAAAAAAGGCATGTTGCTTGGTAAAGACGACAAAGGATACTTAATTGCAGCTGGTTATCAACATACTTTGCTTTTTGCTCCAACAGGCTCTGGTAAAGGTGTTGGCTTTGTTATACCAAACTTGTTATATTGGGAAGATTCGGTTGTGGTGCACGATATTAAACTAGAAAACTATGAATTGACATCCGGTTGGCGTGCCAAACAGGGTCAGCAGGTGTTTGTATGGAGTCCTGCGGACCCAGATGGGAACACACACTGTTATAACCCGATCGATTGGGTCAGTAGCAAGCCAGGTCAAATGGTGGATGATGTCCAAAAAATAGCCAGCTTGATTATGCCAGAAAAAGAGTTTTGGAATAATGAAGCAAGATCCCTTTTCGTTGGCGTGGTTTTATATCTGATTGCCGATCCTTCCAAAGTTAAGTCTTTTGGTGAGGTTGTAAGGACGATGCGAAGTGATGATGTTGTTTATAACCTTGCGGTTGTTTTAGATACAATGGGGAATGATATACATCCTGTCGCTTATATGAACATAGCTGCGTTTTTGCAAAAAGCAGACAAAGAGAGATCTGGCGTGATCTCGACTATGAACTCTAACTTAGAATTATGGTCTAACCCACTTATTGACACTGCAACAGCATCTAGTGATTTCAATATTTTGGAATTTAAGAAAAAGTTAACCACTGTTTATGTTGGTTTGACTCCTGATAACTTAAAAAGGCTTCAGCCTCTTATGCAGGTCTTTTATCAGCAGGCTACAGAATTTTTATCTAGAAAACTTCCTAGTGATGATGAGCCATATGGCGTTATGTTTATGATGGATGAATTCCCAACTTTAGGTAAGCTGGAACAGTTCATGACAGGAATAGCCTATTTCCGAGGTTATCACGTTAGATTGTTTTTGATAATACAAGACACTCAGCAGCTCAAAGGGATTTATGAGGAAACTGGGATGAATTCCTTCTTATCAAACTCGACATATAGGGTGACGTTTTCTGCTAACAACTACGAAACAGCGAATCTTATATCTCAGCTATGTGGAAACCAGACAGTTGAGCAGGTTTCGCAAAATAAGCCTAAATTCCTTGACTTTAATCCAGCTTCTAGGTCAATGAGTGTTTCCCAAACTCAAAGGGCATTATTATTGCCACAAGAAGTCATTGGGTTGCCAAGGGACGAGCAGATTTTATTGATAGAGTCTAGCCCACCAATCAAATCGAATAAAATAAAATATTATGAAGACTCTTTTTTCAAAAAAAGACTGCTTAAACCAATTCCAATACCTCAACAAGAACCGTTTGACATCAATAAAATGCGATCGAGCATGAGCAGTAAAAAAGCTAAAGAATCAGATAATAAGAGCATTGAAGATAAAGATCAGAGCTTACTGGAAAATGCGGAGTGAATGGGGATGGGAAATATTTGAAAACACTTTGTATGCAGAAAACACTTGATGCGATTAGGGGCGTTACTAATGATTCATCCAAGGTTAAAGAGGGTGATGCTTTTTTTGCAATAAAAGGAACTACACGCAATGGGGAAGATTATATAGAGGAAGCTATTCAAAATGGCGCTTCTTTGATTGTTGTGGATGATAGTTTTTCTGGCAACTTTACTAACTGTGAATTTATAAAAGTTAAAAATATTAGGAAGTTTTTAAGTGAGGTGTTGCGTTTTCGTAATCAACAATTGCCTCAAAATATTGTTACTGTGACGGGAACTAATGGCAAAACTTCAGTTAGTTGCTTTTTTCAACAAATCACCGCTTTTTTAGGAGAAAAAAGTGCTTCAATTGGCACTCTGAGATTGTCAGCTAATGATGATATTTTGCACCAAAGGTTTCCTTCAAGCCTTACCACTCCGTCTGCAATCCACCTTATGGAGATGCTAAATGCACTTAAGGAAGAAAATTACAGCTCAGTGTCAATTGAGGCTTCAAGCCATGGTTTGGATCAATATAGGATAGATGCGGTGAGGCTAAAGGCTGGTGGATTTACTAATTTTTCTCAAGATCATTTAGATTATCACCATAATACAGAGAATTATTTTGCTGCAAAATTAAGACTATTTGATGAAGTTTTAGAACCTGGCGCATATGCTGTTTTGAATAAAGATATTAAGGAGTATGAGAGGATTTCAGAGGTTTGTAAAAAGAGAAATATAAAAATGCTGTCCTACGGCAAAAAAGATTCTGATATCAAAATCATCTTAAGTGGTTCTCAAGAATATGAGTTAGAAATTTTTGGATCTAGATATAAATTCCTTTCCCATATCAACGGAGATTTTCAGATTTATAATATTGCATGCGCCGTAGGTTTAGCTATTGCCTGTGGATTTGATATTAACAAAATTATGAGCTCTCTTTCTCATCTTAAGGCAGCTAAAGGTAGATTTGAATTTGTAGGAAGTTTTAATGATGCTGACATATATATTGACTACGCCCATACTCCAGATGCACTCTTAAATCTTTTAACCAGCGCTAAACGTTTTTGCAGAAATCGTTTGCATGTGCTTTTCGGATGCGGTGGCGAAAGGGATGTGTCTAAAAGATATGAAATGGGGAGGATCGCTTCTAAATATGCAGATGAAGTGATTGTAACAGATGATAATCCACGCAATGAAGATCCTGATAAGATACGCTTAGATATAATCAAGAGTTGTAAAAATGGAAAAAATATATCAGGCAGATCAAATGCAATAAAACATGCAATTTCACGCTTGCAGAAAGGAGATGTGCTAGTTATTGCTGGCAAGGGGCATGAGGAATATCAGATATTGAAAAATGGTAAGATCTTCTTTTCTGATCATAATGAAGTGAAAAAAGCACTTGATTCTTGTCCTTTCTGATATTAGTATTTATTTTCCGTGATGAAATGATTCTTAGCCGGATTAGCTCAGCGGCAGAGCATCCGCCTTGTAAGCGGCAGGTCGTCTGTTCAAATCAGACATCCGGCACCATTTTTTTAGTAGATATGAGTAAAAACTTCAAAAAAAACATTACTGTAGTAGAAGACGATGAAATTTTATCGTCTAAGATCGTTGAGATGTTGCGTGATCATGAGTACACGGCCAATGTTATCGATAATGGTGCTGAAGCTGTAGAAATAATTTCTAAAACTTCTCCTGATTTAATACTGTTAGATTGGATGCTTCCTGGAAAATCTGGATTGGAGATATGTAAAGAAATAAGAGCTTCGACTTTAATAGCACAAGTGCCAATTATTATGATTTCATCTAGAGATAAAGATTTTGAAAAAGTACTTGGTTTGGAAATGGGGATAGATGATTATATCACTAAACCTTTTTCTGCTCCAGAGCTGGTGGCGAGAATTCAGGCTTTGTTAAGAAGGGTTTCATATGAAGAAGTATCTTCTGATTTAGGATATAAAGACATAAGCCTAAGACCAGAGGAGCGTGTTGCCAAAAAAGGAGCAAGAGAACTGAGATTGTCTCCCATTGAATTTCAAATCCTTCACGTTTTGATGCAAACTCCTGAGGTTGCTGTTAAACGTGAAGTGTTAGTCAAGAAGATATGGGGTCTAGATAAAGATGTGGAAATGAGAACCATTGATGTGCACATGACGAGATTGAGAAAAGAGCTTTCTGATGGGGGTGCAGATTATATAGAAACAGTTAGATCTTTTGGATATAAGTTGATGGAATCCTGACTTTTATGAATCTGATTGATTATGGTTTCATTAGATCTTTTTCTTGCCTTGGGAAAGGTGGAAACCCCGCTCCCGTATTTTTAGTGAAAGAGTTCCCATCGCAGCATTTGATGCAGAAAATCGCAGTTGATTTAAATTTCTCAGAGATTGCTTTTATTAAAGAAACTTCTAGCTCCAATTTTTACATTAGATGGTTCTCTCCAGTTTCTGAGGCTCCGATATGTATTCATGCAACGGTTGCTCCTTCGTGGTTTTTGTTTGCGAGAGGTTATTCCAATGAGAAATTGATTTTTAATTCAAACTTTTACAACTTTCTTTCTTGGCAAAAAGAAGGGGTTGTTTATGTAAAATGTCCAAAATTCCGAATAAATCAGATCGATGATAATGATTTATTGGGGGATGTTATAAAAGAAACCAGCTATAATCTTGTGGGAATTTCTAACAATGTGGTTATTGTTGAGCTTCAAAAGGAGGAGGATGTGAGAGAGTTTATTCCTGATCTTGAGGCGATAAAGAAAATGAATTGCAGAGCTCTTCTTATCACTGCAAAAGGAACAGATTCAGATTTTGTATATAGATATTTTGCTCCTATTGTTGGAATAAATGAAGATCCTGTATGTGGGTCTGCTAATTGTGCTTTGGCACCATATTGGTCTGAAAGGCTTGATAAAACTTCATTAATGGGACGCAGTCTTTCAAAAGAAAGAGGTGTTGTGTTCAGTGAGGTTAAGGGAGACTATGTTGTTATATCAGGAGAAGCTATTATCGAGAATAAAGATCTTTTAAAGGGTGTTATAGGAGATATACTATGAACACATATTCGTGGGACACATATTTTATGACTTTGGCATATACAGTGTCAATGAAAAGCAAGGATCCAAGCACGAAAGTTGGAGCTGTTATAGCTGGAGAAGAAAAAGAAATTATTGCTTGTGGATACAACGGTTTGCCACGTCGGATAGGAGATACGGCAAGTAGATACTCTGATAAGCAATATAAGTACATGGTTTCTAATCATGCTGAAGAGAATGCTATACTTCATTGTTCTAAAATAGGTGTTTCTCCTAAGGGGTGCTCTTTGTATGTTCCTTGGATGCCATGTGCTGCCTGTGCAAAGATCATAATACAAGTTGGTATTAAGGAAGTTGTGTGTGATGCAAATTTCCCAGGAAATGATGTTGATAGACAATATAAATTTTGGCAAGAAAGTATGAAAATTTCTAAAGAAATGTTTAAAGAATCAGGTGTAAAATTAAGATTCTATAATGGTGCTTTAATCAAAGCAAAAGGTTTGTATCAGGAAAAGGAATTTGATATTAATTTTTGTTAAATTCAATTCATTGGTATTGTTGATGAGCATGTTTTATTTCTGGTATTTAATTTGCAATAACTCGTGTTTTAGAATAGAAATGGTAAAATTAACCCACTAAGTAGATATAGATGTTTTCGAAAATTTTCAATTTATTTTCTTCAGATATAGCAATAGATCTAGGTACAGCAAATACTTTGGTTTATGTGCCCAATAAAGGTATAGTTTTAAATGAGCCTTCGGTGGTGGCATTGATAACTGAGAAGGGATCCTTAATACCTTATGCATTTGGCAATCAGGCTAAGATGATGTTAGGTAGAACGCCATCAGACATAAAGGCTATAAGACCTCTGAAAGATGGGGTTGTTGCAGAATTCAAAGGTGCAGAGGAGATGATAAAATATTTCATCAATGCTGTTTATAAAAGAAAAACTTTTTTCACAAGACCAAGAGTTGTTGTGTGCGTTCCTTATGGCTCAACTCCTGTTGAAAGAAGGGCGATACAAGATGCAGTAGAAAGTGCGGGTGCTAGGGAAGTGTATTTGATATATGAGCCTATGGCAGCCGCTATAGGCGCTGGGTTGCCTGTCACTGAGCCTACAGGATCTATGGTTGTGGATATAGGTGGTGGTACCACTGAGGTATCTGTGATATCTCTTGGAGGCATTGTCAACGCGGTGTCTGTTAGAGTCGGTGGAGACACAATAGATGAAGCCATAATAAATTATGTCAGGAAAAGTGAAAATTTACATATTGGCGATTCTACCGCAGAGAGAATAAAAAAAGAAATAGGATCTGCAATCCTTGATGAACTTGATCAAGAGAGCATGATTTCTATTAAGGGACGAGATGCAGTGACTGGAATTCCAAGAGAGGCGCAATTGTCAATGACCACAGTTTCTAAGAGCATATCTGATCCTGTGGCGCAGATAGTGGATGCAGTGAAGGTGGTATTAGAGAAAGCCCCGCCTGAGCTTTCTTCCGATATTGCTGAAAACGGAATTATTTTAACAGGTGGTGGGGCTTTATTAAGAAATCTTGATAAACTCATACATCAAAAAACGGGTCTTAAAGTGTCTTCAGCTGATGATCCATTGAGTTGTGTTGTTCTAGGGACAGGAAGGGTCTTGGAGCAATTTAGTTTATTTAGACATGTATTATTTCAACAAGATTAAGTTTACAGATTATAATGAATAGTAAAAAATTTGATATTAGTGATTACAAAGATAAATTCCTTTTTTTGCCGTTAGGTGGCGCAGGTGAGATAGGTATGAATTTAAATCTATACTACCATGAAGGAAAATGGATTATGGTTGATCTTGGCATAGGTTTTAGTGGAGCAACTTTGCCAGGAATTGACATCATAGTTCCAAATATTAACTTTATTATAGAGCATATAAAAGATGATTTGCTTGGTATAATAATTACCCACGCTCATGAAGATCATATCGGTGCTGTGCAATATCTATGGCCTGAGTTGAATGTTCCGGTATACACCAGTAAATTTTCTGCCTCTATATTAAGAAGTAAGTGTAAGGAATATGGCTTTCTTGACAGAATGAAGATCATAGAAAAAGATATTGAAAAACCATTTTCATTAGGAGGATTTGAATTAGAGTTTGTGAATATCACTCACTCTGTTCCTGAAATGAATGCTCTTTATATAAAAACAAGCAAGGGTAATATTTTTCATACAGGAGATTGGAAGTTTGACAATGACCCTGTAGTAGGTCGCATCACCAATACAGATAAACTTAAGGCGATAGGTCAGGATAATGTTTTGGCTTTAGTTGGGGACTCTACAAATGTATTTCATAAAAATCATTCTGGTTCAGAAGGCGAATTAGCTTTAAATCTAAAAAAAGTAATTAAGGAGCATAGCAAGGGTTTAGTTATTGTCACAACATTTGCTTCTAATGTTGCCAGGCTCCACTCTATTGGCGTTGCAGCTAAAGAAGCTGGTAAAAAGCTTGTTTTATTAGGCAGGTCATTATGGAGGATATACACCGCTGCAAAAGAAAGTGGTTATTTGCAAGATTTTATAGCGTATGGTGAAAAAGAGATAGATAAATTTAAGAGGAAAGATTTATTGATTCTTTGCACTGGTTGTCAAGGGGAAGATCGAGCTGTGATGAACAAGCTGGCAACCAAATCATATCAATATTTAAATCTAAAAAGCGATGATGTGGTTATTTTTTCATCAAAGATTATACCAGGCAATGAAAGAAGGATATATGATCTAATGAATAAGTTATCAGATCTTGGTGTTCACATATTAAATGAACATAATGAATTCGTGCATGTGTCAGGACACCCTTCTAGCATCGAAGTTTCACAGATGTATGAATATATTAAACCAAAAATAGCAATCCCTGTGCATGGAGAATCAATGCATTTGCTTGAGCATGCAGATTTAGCAAAGAGAGTGGGTGTTCCAAAAGCCTTGATAGTTAAAAATGGCGATGTTGTTAACTTAGATTTTGAATCTTTATCTAAGATTGGTAATGTGGAATCAGGCTATTTTGCGATAGATGGCAACATGATACTTGACAGTAATAGCGATGTAATTAGCGAAAGAAGAGTGTTGGCTGAGAATGGTGGGATATTTATCACAGCATTAATGGGCAAAAAAAGAATCGCTAAGATCATTGTGAATGCACCTGGGATACTAGAGAAGAAATATGACAGTGAAACTTACGATCAAATAGAGGGGAAGGTGAGGGAGTTGATTACTTCATCCAATTACAATACGTCAAAAAAATCGAAGATTATTATTGAAAGAACCGTTTTGCGCTTTGTTTCTAATTTACTTGGTAAAAAACCTTTGGTGCGTTTTGAGGTAATTGAAATCTAATGAAGATTAGAATAGCAACTAGATCAAGTCCTTTAGCCATTGCACAGGCAGAGATAGTTGCTTCGCTACTGAAAAAACATCATAACCTTGAAACTGAGTTAATAAAAATAAAAACACAAGGAGATATTTTATTAGATCAATCTTTATCAAAAATTGGAGGAAAAGGTCTTTTTTTAAAAGAGATTGAAAAATCTTTGATAAGTGATGATGCTGATATTGCCGTGCATTCTATGAAAGATGTTCCTGTGCAAATGACAAAAGAGTTATGTATTCCCTGTATTTTAAAAAGGGAAGATGATAGAGATGCATTTTTGTCTATTAAATACTTCAATTTTTTTGATCTGCCTCAAGGATCCACAGTTGGAACATCGTCGTCTAGAAGAAAAAGACAGATTAATGCATTACGACCTGATATAGAAGTTATTTCTATAAGGGGAAATGTAAACACAAGACTTAAGAAACTAGAGAGCGGAGAGGTGGATGCAATAATCTTAGCGGCATGTGGATTGATTAGAAATGGCATGCAAGATAAGATAAAACATTACTTTGATAAAAATGATATATTGCCGCCTGGAGGACAAGGGGTTTTAGGTGTTCAGATAAAGAAAGATAATAGAAAGTTAGGTAATTTACTCAAGCCGTTGAATGATAGATCGACTGAAATTTTAATCAATGCGGAAAGAAAGTTTTTAGAAGGTTTTGGAGGAAGTTGTACCACTCCTATAGCCATTAATTGTTTTTTGGCAAAAGATAAGGTTATATTAAAAGCTAATTATTTTTGGGAGGAGATTAATATGCATATTTATCAATCTGGAGAAGCGCATGTTGAAGATGCAGATGATTTAGCTACAAAGATTGCAAAGCAAATGACATCTCTTATTGATTTGATAAGATAACTTCTCATTTTGGTATAGGAAGGTGAATAAGATTAGTGTAGCTCGAGTTCTTTTGGCATTACCTATTAGCAAGGTTTTCGATTATGAGATCCCTGAAGGATGTTCTGTCATAAAAGGTAGTATAGTAGAAGTTAGTTTCAATAAAAAATTAACTTTAGGAGTGGTGATTGATTTTTTTGAAGTAGCTAAAGAAAATTTGTGTTATCAAATTAATTCGTTGCTTAGAATATTTGAGCGATCTTTAAAGCAGGATGAAATAGATTTTATATTCAAGGCGTCATCATATAATGTATCGCATGCTGGGAATATACTTAAAATGTTCTTGATAAGTAGGAATAATCTTATATGCGATATAGAAAAATTCATAGTTAATAAGGAAGTGAAAAACAATGGTAAGGCCATAGCCTTATCTGATGAACAGAAAAAAGTAGCTGAAGAAATTAGTGAAAATTCTTGTGATAAATTCAGTGTTAATGTGGTATATGGTGCAACTGGTTCAGGAAAAACAGAGGTTTATTTAAAAATCGCAAGAGATGTTATAGCAAAAAATGGTCAAGTGATGATCCTCTTGCCTGAAGTATTATTGGCTACTCAGCTTGGCGATAGATTTCGCGACACGATGTCTGATTATAAAATAGCTCAATGGCACTCTTCTATAACGCCAAAAAAGAAAAAGAGTATTTGGCATAATCTTATAGATGGAGATTTAGACATAGTGGTTGGAGCTAGAAGTGCTTTATTTTTACCATTTAAGAATTTGAGATTGATTATTATCGATGAAGAGCAAGATAATTCATTCAAGCAAGATGAGAGAGTGATATACAATGCAAGAGATATGGCTGTTTTAAGAGCGCATATTTTGTCTATACCCATTATACTTTCAACGGCAACACCTTCTTTAGAAACGTATTATAACGTGAAGAAAGATAGATATCACGTGTATACTTTACCCAATAGATACACAGGGGTGTCTTTGCCTGAAGTTCAAACAATAAACATGAAGAGTAATAAAGATCATCTTTCTCAATCTATTTCTTTTGCGCTTAAAGATGAAATAATTCGTTGTTTAGATAATAAAAAAGTTGCGATGCTTTTTCTTAATAGAAGAGGATATGTTCCAATCACCTTGTGCAAGTCGTGTGGGGAGAAGTTTTCCTGTCCAAATTGCCAATTTTGGTTAGTGCAGCACAAACGCCTTAATGCTATGTTGTGTCATTATTGCGGATATAACAAAACTCAGATAATTGAATGTTCTAAGTGTGGTGCAGAAAAAAGTTTGTTAACATTAGGAGCGGGTATAGAGAAACTGGAAGAGGAGATTCAAAGACTTTTTCCAACTGCAAATATAATTAATATCAACAGTGACACAGTTAATAGTTATTCAAAGGCTAAAAAAGTAATAAAAGAGATAGAAGATTTAAAATATGATATAATCATCGGTACTCAGATGCTTGCAAAAGGTTTGAATTTGCCAAATCTGCATTTAGTTGCTGTTGTCGATGCCGATAGTTCCTTTTCTAATTGTGATGTTAGGAGTATGGAGAAAGCATTTCATTTACTATATCAAGTAGCTGGCAGAGCTGGCAGAGAATATGAAAAAGGTAAGGTTTTATTACAAACATACTTCCCAAATAATATACTATTTAACTACATAAAAAATTGGGACTACGACAGTTTTGTAGAATTTGAGTTGCAAAACAGGTTAAACGCAATGATGCCTCCTGTTTCTAGAATTGTTATGATTAAGGCAAGTAGCGAGGATGAACACAGGGTTAAAGCATTCATGGATTCATTAGTAGGAAATTTTTTGGACTTAAAAGATGTGGACATCCTTGGTCCATCTCCCGCTCCAATTTATAAGATAAAAAATAAATTTAGATATAGAATAATAATACGGGCTAATAGAAAAACAGATATACAAAAGCAATTACACAATGTGTTAGAGAAGGTGAAGATCCCTCATAAAGTGATCATAAAAGTAGATGTTGATCCGTACAATTTTATGTGATATCGATAATGCGTTATTTTATTAAGGGGTGTGTTTATGGCAAATCATCATATACAGAATTGTGACAATCTTCCAATGGGAATTTATAGAGCTCCTCCGGTGGAAAGATATAAAAATTATAAGTTTGGTTATAAGATCAGTAAATTTGATGATAGATTTGATGTTGAGTTAGTGCATGTGGTTAGGGCGTTTCACTTTCACCACAATCAAGAAGTAGAATCTCAAAACACAGGATGGGGAGATTGGAATGCACTTGATCAATTAAAGCTTGAGGATTTGTTATCACAAGCTTCTTCTCACCCTTTAACTAGCAAAAAAGAGCATTATGACTTATGATCACCGCTATACTTAATCCTCTGAATCCACTATTTTTCTTTCTGTAAATTCCTTTTGGCAAGAAATTGCCTCCATATTTTCATCACTAATAGAAGTGTACATTTCTTTCCGAAGAATGGAAGTCCCCTGAGGAGAAGTAATACCTAATCTAACGACACCATTGTTAATTTCAACAATAGAAATAGTAATGGAGCTGTTTAGTACGATAGATTCATTTATTTTTCTTGTTAGGTACAGCACTTTAATTGTAGAATGGTTCAAATTTTCGAAATATTGTAACCTATAATATCATTCCTTCAATGTCGTTAGCAAGTCTTTCATCAAGTTATATTTATGTTCTTTTACTGATATTTTGTCGAATAACTGCTATATTCCTGTTCGCACCTATTTTTAGCGACTCTCAAATTCCCAAAAAAGTTAGTATTATATTTGCTTTTTTTTGCAGTTTATTAATCTATCCAGTAGTCATGAATCTTGAGAATATAGATATTCCAAAAACTGCTTTATTATTAGGATATAATGTTGTTTTAGAAGTTTTGATAGGAGCTTTTATAGGATTATATTTAAGGCTCATCATAGCTGTTGCACATATTTTTGGTTATATCATTAGCACAACGATAGGATTATCTGCAGCCACATTATTAGACCCTTCACAAAGCACTCAAGGAACATTGATAGGTAATTTTTTGACTATGTTAATTATAGTATTGATGTTTAGTTTAGGCGTGGATCATGCATTTATTAAAACATTGGTATTTAGTTATAAAAAGTTTTCTTTAGGAAGTTTTACAGAATTTTACTCAGATATCACAACCAGCATAATTCAATCCGTCAGCACATCTTGGATGTTAGCTATGAAAGCTTCTGTAGCATTTATGATAGCAGGGATTGTGATCAATGTGTCAGCAGGAATTTTAGCAAAACTAATGCCGCAAATTCAAGCTTTTTTTCTTGTGATGCCATTACAATTGTTGATTGGTTTCTTTCTTCTTTCCATTACTTTGTCATCAGTTATGCTTTGGCTTATGGAAGAATATCAAAATTATCTAATTCAATTCACCAGGTAAAAAATGGATAACGAAGATAAAGATAGCTCCCAAAAAACCGAGCAACCCACCGAACGGAGAATACGAGAAGCACGCAACAAAGGTAATATACCCGTTTCTAAAGAACTTAATACATTTATTTTCTTTGTGGTTTTTACGATTTTGATTAGTTATTTTATACCAAATATAGTATCTAAATCTCTTTATAAACTAATTGGTTATATATCAAATCCGCATAATATCATCGTAAGTAAGAGCACTATTTTTGATATTGCAAAAGAGTTGATGTTCATCCTTTTCTCAATCATTCTTTTACCAATAGTGGTGGTTATGCTGTGCTCCTTCTTATCAAATATATCGCAGAATGGCATATTATTCGCTCCAGAAGCTGTGAAATTGGATTTAAAAAGAATTTCAATAATAGCTGGCCTGAAAAGGATCTTGTCGTTAAACGCGATTCTTGAAATGTCCAAAGGTTTATTGAAAATCATTGTAGTAGGTATAATCATATATCTTTCTCTTGGTAAACATATCTCACAAATATCACTTCTTCACACGCTTGATATCTCTCAAAGCATGTTGTTTTTACATAAATTTCTTTCTGAGATGTTTATAGCAATCAGTATCATCATGATGTTTATTGGAGGATTTGATCTTCTATATCAAAGAAAACGCTATATTAATAATCTAATGATGACAAAAGAGGAGGTAAAAAAAGAATATAAAGAAACAGAAGGCGATCCAAAAATTAAATCTAAGCTCAGAAGGTTAAGAGAAAAATTGATGAAATCTCGAATGATGTCGCAAGTCCCCAAAGCAGATGTTGTCATCACTAACCCAACGCATTACGCAATTGCGTTAAAATATGATGAGAAAAATGACTTAGCAGTTCCTATTGTAACAGCCAAAGGTGTTGATGAAATTGCTTTAACCATTAGAAAAATAGCAAAAGAGCATAAAATACCTATATTTGAAGACCCTCCCCTTGCTCAATCTCTTTATAAGGCCGTGGACTTAAATGAAGAGATACCTCTTGAATTCTATAAGGCTGTTGCGAAAATCATAGCAAAAGTGTTAAAGATGAAGAGAAAATAATTGTTTTTATAAGCTTTTTTTATTAACTTTGAGCTTTACTTAACTTTATATTCATTTTATGGGCCTTAAATGCGGAATAGTTGGATTGCCTAATGTGGGAAAATCTACGTTATTCAATGCCTTGACAGGCTCTGTGCAAGCTGCTGCAGAAAATTATCCTTTCTGCACAATAGATCCTAATGTCAGTATAGTTAATGTTCCTGACGAAAGATTGTATAAATTAGCAGAGATACGAAAATCGCAAAAAATCATTCAAACGCAAATAGAGTTTGTCGATATTGCAGGCTTAGTTGAAGGAGCAAGCAAAGGAGAGGGGCTTGGAAATAAATTTCTTGCCAACATAAGAGAAGTAGATGCCATAGCGCATGTTGTCAGGTGTTTTGAAGATGATGATGTAACTCATGTGAATGGAAGCGTTGATCCATTAAGGGATATAGAGGTAATAAACACCGAACTCATACTTTCGGATATAGAAAGCTTAGAGAGACAAATAAAAAATCTTGAAAAGAAAAGTAGGCAATCAAAGGAGCATCTTGAGCAATTACATCTGGCTGAAAAGCTTTTAAAAGAACTCAATGAAGGAAAAAACATTAGAGAGCTTGGTTTTAACTTTGAGCTTGTCAAACCCTTTAATTTACTTACTCATAAACCTGTGCTTTACATCTGTAATGTAGAAGAAAGTGACAGTTTGCAAGGTAATAATCTAACACAAAGGGTATCTGAGTTTGCGCAATCTAAAAATGAAAAATCTGTTTTTGTCTCGGCGAAAATAGAACAAGAAATTAGCAGTTTGGATACTATGGAAGAAAGACAGGAGTTTTTGAAAGATTTAGGTATGGCTGAATCTGGACTGAGCAAAATTATAAAGATGTGTTATGAAACATTAAATCTTTGCACTTATTTCACGGTTGGGGAGAAAGAGGCAAGAGCTTGGACTTTTAAAAAAGGAACGAATGCTCAAAACGCAGCTGGTATCATACACACAGATTTTGCAAAAGGTTTTATATGCGCTGAAACTATATCTTATGAAGATTATGTGAGCTTCAATGGTATGAGTGCTGCAAAGGAAAACGGAAAGCTTAGGCAAGAGGGAAGAGAATATGTTGTTCAGGATGGTGATGTCTTATTGTTTAGATTTAATGTTTAAAATGAATAAAAAATCGATTTTTGGCACAGATGGGATAAGAGGATTAGTCAACTCTTCAGAGATAAACCCTGGTATTATGTTGCGAATAGGAGGAGCGGTTGGAACGTATATCACATCACGCGATCTAAGTAAAAGGGTTATTATAGCAAAAGACACAAGAATATCTGGATATATGCTAGAGCCAGCATTAACTTCTGGGCTTATTGCCTCGGGAATAGATGTTATTTTAGTTGGTCCAATGCCAACCCCCTCTGTTGCAATGCTAATAAAATCTTTGCGAGCTGGGTTTGGCATCATGATTACTGCTTCTCACAACCCATATTACGACAATGGTGTAAAAATTTTTAATCAACATGGAGAAAAATTAAGCACCCAAGAACAAGAAGAAATAACAGATCTGATCCTCAATGAAACTAAGTTAAGCCTAGCAAAGCCTTTAGAATTGGGGCGTGCTAAAAGGCTCGATGACGCCCAAGGAAGATATATAGAACATGTCAAAAGATCTTTTGGTAAGAACGTCACTTTATCTGGACTTAAGATTGTAATAGATTCTGCAAATGGGAGTGCATATAAAATAGCACCGACTGTTTTATGGGAACTAGGCGCTGAAATATTTTCAATAGGGTCTGCTCCTAATGGTTTGAATATCAATGAAAGATGTGGATCTGTTCATCCAGAATTGCTGCAACGGACTGTCTTAGAGAAAAATGCTGATATAGGAATTGCACTGGATGGAGATGCAGATAGATTAGTGGTTTGTGATGAACAAGGAAAAATACTCGAAGGGGAAATATTGATCGCCATTATTGCAGAGTATATGCATCAAAAAAATGAGCTCTCCAAAAACACTATAGTAGTCACAAAAATTACTAATTCTGCATTAGAGAGCTATTTATCCACAAAAGGCATTAAAGTTATATATTCAGATGTTGGCGATAGCAAAGTATACCAAGTAATGTCAAAGCATGATTTATCTTTTGGTGCTGAAGAATCTGGCCACATAATTCTAAAAGAATTTTCAACGACTGGAGATGGTATTATTTCAGCATTACAAATCCTGCATATATTAACCAAAAGTGGTAAGAAGCTGAGTGATATACGAAAAATTTTCAAGCTTCATCCTCAAGTCAAACACGACTTCATATATCATAACACAAATCCTCTGCTACAAAAAATTATTTGCAAAAACATCGAATCTTTAAAAGATAATAATAAGCATCTTAAGGTTATTGTGAGGCACTCTGGAACACAAAAATTAGTGCGTATCATGGTGGAAGGACGCAATGAGGAAGAAATAGATAAATGCCTTAGTAACCTGATTAAAATATTAGAAGGACAGTGAAAAGGTTGCTAAGATCTACATTTGTAGTTAGTTTTTGTATATTAATTTCAAGAATTTTTGGATATTTTAGAGATGTGGTTGTTGCCTATAAATTAGGCACAGGAATCACAAACGATGCTTTTGTTGCTGCATTTAGACTTTCCAATATGTTTCGTGCTATATTTGCTGAAGGAGCGTTAAACTTAGTGTTTGTTCCGGAGTTTTCAAAACAAATCAAGCAAAATGGAACAAAAAAAGGATTTCAGTTCGCATCACGCATACATTTGTTGCTACTTATATTTGCAGCTCTTTTTTGCATGATGGTGGTAATATTTATGCCGCAAGTGATATGGTATACCGTATATGGTTTTAGAGATAACTCCCAAGCATATAATCTTGCTGTATCTTTTGGTAGAATTACTTTCCCATATTTGTTTTGCATTTCCTTAGCAGCATTTTATGGTGGCATTTTAAACACTTTTGACAAATTTTTTCCTTTTGCTATTACGCCCACAATTTTGAATGTCATATGCATACTCTTTCTAATATATCTTGATGATTTTGTCCCTAATAGTGGTTATGCACTTTCTTTCGCTATCTTATTTGCTGGGATTATAGAGTTATTTTGGATGATATATTTTCTGTTTAAATATAACTTTAAGCTCATAATTCCCAAGAGATTGCTTTCCCCATTAGTGAGCAAAACTTTTTTGAAAATGCTTCCTGTGATATTTTCCTCAGGAGTGATGCACGTCAACACATGGATCAGCGTCATGTTGCTATCATTTTTTTCAGGTGGTCTGTCCTATGTATATTATGCAGATAGGGTGGTTCAATTGCCCTTAGCTTTAATAGGAACTGCTGTTAGTACTGTGTTATTACCTATGTTATCAAAAAGTGATGCAAGAAAAGATTCCGTAAATTCTGTGACATTTCAAAATAACGTGGTGAGGGCAATGATGCTATTTGTTATTCCAGCTTCCATAGGACTTTTCTTTCTCTCAGAAGAGGTGATATCGGTATTATTTGAGCGCGGAGAATTCTCAAGAATATCAACTCAGGAGACATCAAAAGCTCTTATGATTTTAAGTATAGCATTGCCCACATTTGCTATCATCAAATTAATACAAACTTTTTTTTATGCTTCTTTAGACACTGTATCACCTATGAGATGCGCTATATTCAGTATAGTATTAAACGTAATAATTGCTTTGTTTTTGATGCAGGTGTTTACCTTTTTAGGAGTTGTTGTTGCTAATCTTATTTCTTCATCCGTACATTCTTTGCTGCTTTTTGTTTTGGCAAAACGAAAAATTGCCTTCAAAATTCATAGAGACACAGCAATAGAGTTGCTAA
>CBFHIH010000013.1:0-23596 GCA_965655955.1 Candidatus Midichloriaceae bacterium
TCCTTTCATCCGCTGCATTACTGTCCAACAATCCTGGACCACCTCTTATTAAGAGCTACAATAACCTCGCTCATCTGTCCAATATCTATTGAACTTGTACACCTTTGTCTTCTCGCTTGATATTTTTTTCTTAAAGATTTAGTCTATTGGGGAATAAGTTTTTTTATCTTTATGAAAAAGTTCAGTATACCTTGTGATTTTAACGGAGCAAGATCTCCTGTTACTTTTTATATAGGAAATCCCAGTAAAGACCATCACCCTATACAGTTTCAAGCTGAGTGGTTATCGAAGGAAAGAGGTGGGACTGTTCCTCCTGAAATTATGAAAAACCTAGAAGAATTAAAAGAGCTATCTGATAAAAATGGTGTCAAATTTGAAGATTTATGCTCTTATGCACTTGAGGCAATGAACTCTGATGGCATCCAATCAGCTGCATCAAGCAAATCTGAGCCTGATAAAGAAAGATAAATATCCAGATTATTGATAAGTGACATTAATTTTGTAAAAGTTCAGAGACATGTTGGACAGAAGAGTGTTGAAATATTTTGCTGAGGGGAGCCGTGGCGAAGCTCACGCGAAGCAAAATATTTGATGTTGCAGGATGATGAGTCAGGTCTTAAAAACATAATATGATTTAAGATATGCAAATACATCTAATGCACGGAAAACTAAATAGCTTGTGGGAACACATAGCGTATGAAGAGGAGCTAAGGCTAGAAGTTAGGGCTCTGCAAGAAAAGTTGAACAATTGTATTATAGTGTTTTGAGGAGAAAGAAAATCGAGTGGCAAGAGATAAAAAGGATTGTAGGTATGGGCAGAAGTACCTATTATCGATTGAGGTCATTGGAGCAAAGATTTGGCATAAAAGCCCTTGCATCAAAATCAAAAAGACCAAAGAGACTTAGGGTAAGCCAAATACCTGAATCTACCAGCAAATATATCTATGCTCAGGTCTTTACCAATGCAACAAGTCGTTCTGCTAAGAAGTTCTTAGCACAATTTATAGAGCATTCCCCTTTTAAGGTATCTTCTATCTAGGTCGATGTCGGATCTGAATTTATGGCTGAATTTGAACAGGCATGTGCTGATCTAAACATTGTTTGTACTTCCACCTAAAAAGCCAAAATACAATGGCGGTGTTGAGCGTTCTAATAGGATTTTTAGAGAAGAGTTCTATACCAGAAAACCTACTTGCTAACTCTGTTGGAGCCTTTAGGGTTGAGCTAAAACATTCTGTTGCCCAATATAACTCTTACAGACCTCATCAAGCTATAGATTTTTACTCCTTTGGAATATATTAACATCTACAATGACCTCGCTTATCAGCCCAATATCTATTGAACTTGTACAATTTGTATTCTTTATATTGAATAATATCATATACTCATTATATTATTGATAGTGGCATACTTAAGCTGGTTTAAAAAGTTTTGGTTATTAAAAAATGAAGAATGCTTTTCATTCTCTAGAAGGAAAAATACTTGTTGCTTCTCCAAACATAGGAGATTCTTTTTTTGAAAAATCTTTGATATACATCTTTTTACATGATAAAAATGGCGCTTTGGGAGTGGTGTTGAATCACAAGATAGGAGCGGTGCCAGCCCAAGAATTGACTAAATTATCGAATAAAAAGCAGCTTAAGGGGCAAGATGAGCATTGTTACAATCTTCCAATTATATTAGGTGGACCAGTTAATACGGACCGTATTATAGCCTTCAGTGTAACAGCGTCTCAAGAGCAAGGATTTGGTAACTATCAATCACTGACCCTTCATACAGATATAGATAATTTTGTCAAAGAATATCTTAATAACGGTAAATCCACCAAATTTTTATTAGCAAAAGGTATTAGTGCTTGGGGGTCAAGTCAACTGGAGGGAGAAATTGCTTCAAATTCCTGGTTCGTTATACCACCGCAGTTAAATCTAATATTTTCACAAGATATACATAATAAGTGGGAAAATGTGATAAAAGAGTTGGGTATTCAAGATTTTCGATTTGTGTCTCCTTATCAAGGAAATGCGTAAAGAGTGCGCCATGCAAAGCTCTGTTAACGCAAAAGAAATAGAGAAGTTTTCTGCTTTATCTACCAAGTGGTGGGATTATAATGGTCCTTTTTCAGAGCTTCATTTAATAAACCCTTTAAGAATAGAGTTTATAAAAAGAGTGATTCAAAAAAAAATCCACCTTAAAGAAACTGCAAGACCTCTTGATGCATTAACTTTATTAGATGTGGGTTGTGGAGGAGGTTTGCTTTCAGTGCCAATGTATAAGCTTGGAGCAAAAGTTACAGGAATAGATCCATCTGATGAAGGTATCAAAGCTGCTAAAATATATGCGAAAGACAAAGGATTAAGGGTGAATTACCTTAATAAATCTATAGAAGACATATCACAAGATAACAAATACGATGTTATTTTGGCGATGGACTTACTTGAGCATTTAGAAGACGTTCAACTTTTTTTAAAGCGGTGTACGGCTCTCTTGCAGAAAGAAGGATTAATATTTTTTTCCACTATAAACAAAAACATCAAATCATGGTTGCAAGCTAAATTTTTAGCCGAATATATATTAAGATGGGTTCCTTCAGGCACTCATGAATGGAAAAATTTCATTTCTCCGACCTCTTTAAATACGATCGTCTCTGATCTAGGATTAAATTTCATTGAAATGAGAGGAATACAATATGATCCTTTTAGAAATTCTTGGAAGTTGTCGAGCAATATAGATGTTAACTATATAATCGCTTTTTCAAAAGCTATCTAAAAAAAGCGCAGCTATATAAATGATTTGTAAATTTTCATCAAAGATTATGCTATTTCTATGCTTGTTTTGCTGTAGTACTATATCTGGATATCTTCAAATTTGTTACGACTTTGCTCGTTGTTTATGTGGGTTTACCACATTTCACACGCCTCGCTCAGTGCAGCAAAATTAAATCTATTGTGCTATTATTCTAATTCAATAGGTATAAAATAGTCACCATCTTTTTTTGACACTAAAAACAACACTGTCACTTTTTTGCTTCCTGCATCAATCTTGGCATTAGTGATGATATCCCTGAACTCCATAAAACTCTTAATAGGTATGTTATTAATTGATTTTATGACATCTCCAGGCTTGAGATTTTTATACGCATCGACTTTTGAGTCCACATTTATTATCAATACTCCAGTTTCAGATTTGAGGCTGTATTTCTCTCTTAGTTCTTTGGTTAAGTTTGCTAGAGTTAGACCATGTGAAGAAAAAGTGTAACTCTTTTCTTCTTTGTCATACAGTTCTAATTTTTTATCTGAGAATTTTTCGAGAGTTATGTTTAGTGTTTTTTTCTTACCCTTTCTGATAATAACTACCTCAAGTTGCTTGCCTATAGGTGCGTTAAATACCAATTTTTGTAGACTATCCTTATGAGAAATAGTAGTGCCATCAAACTTAATTACTACATCACCAACTTCAATGCCAGCTTTATAAGCGGGAGCATCCTTAATAACGCTTGATACTATGACAGGATTACTTGCAACATTAAGCTTTAGGACTTTTAAAATTCCTTCTGTTGCCGGTTGAAATGTGATACCAAGCCAGCCACGCGTCACTTCTCCGTGATTTATTATTTCACGAGCAATTTTTTTGACAACATTTGAAGGAATTGCAAAGCCTATTCCTATATTGCCTCCATTAGGTGTGATAATTAGCGTATTTACGCCAATAACCTCGCCTTGCTTGTTCAGCATTGGTCCACCGGAGTTGCCTTGATTTATCGATGCATCAGTTTGTAAAAATTCTTCGTAATACTTCCCTCCATATAAATGCCTGCCTTTGCCTGAAATAATTCCCTTAGTTACAGTCCCGCCAAATCCAAAAGCATTTCCTATGGCAAGAACTGATTCTCCTACTTTTACAGAATCAGAATTTGCAAAAGTCAAAAAGGGTATCTCGTGATCTAATTTTATTTTCAGAACAGCTATATCTGTTTTTAGATCTTTACCAATCACGGACGCTTTATAGGATTTGGTTTCATCATTATCCACCTTCACCATAATCTCTCTGGCGTGTTCTATCACATGTGCATTTGTTAATATATGACCATTTTTATCTAAAAAAAATCCTGACCCCAAAAAATCAATTTCACGAGGTTTGTCATCAAGGTTTTTGCCTTCAAATTCTTGAAAAAACTTAAAAAATTCTTGTAATAGCAAATCTTTTTTATTTACAGGCATAGTACCCTTGATAGAAAGGCTCACTACCGAAGGAAGCGCTTTTTCCACAATGACCTCAATTGGCAAATCATCTTTTTCTGATGCTATAATGAAGCTTGGCAATAATAAAAACGCTAATATACTTATAACTATTGTAAAAGACTTGTGCGACATGAAGTTTAGATATTGCTTTTGTTATTAAACAGTATATTGATGATATATGATTTTATTTTTTTATAAAGAGAAATAATAAATGAAAAAATTGAATAATGTAAGTTTTTTGTTTCCTTATTTAATCAAAGAGAAGCTATCTTTTTTTATCATGATCATTGCGTTAATAGCATCTTCGTTGACCGTGTTAATATTTAGTAGATATATTGGGAAGATCATTGATAACTTCTCAATCTTATCTAGTGGATCACTTTTTATGCGTTATTTTCTTGAGCAAAACCTTTTGGTTGTTGTGCTTGCACTAAGCACAGCATTGAGGTACTATTTTACAGCTAAAATAGGTGAAAGAATAACCACTCAAATTAAAAGTGATTTTTTTTCACGACTGCTGCAATTTTCGCCAAGTTACTTTGAAAGTAATAAAGTGGGGGAGGTGTTATCGCAATTACACAGTGATATACAAGTTTTGCAGAACTTTCTTGGAAGAAAAATATCTATTTTTTTACGCAATATGATTATGCTGGGGGGCAGCTTAATTATGTTGATAATCAGCAGTTATAAACTAGCTATCCTAATATTTTTGTTAATACCATTAGTGATATTACCAATCAAATATATCGGAAAAAAGATTAAGACTATTTCAAAAGAAAATTTACAAACTGAAGGAAGGACTCATTTTATTTCTGAAGAAAGTCTACACTCTTTGAGAGTTGTGCAGGCCTACACTGCAGAAGCAGAGCAAATGAAAAAATTCAATGAATCAATAAATGATCTTTTTCATAGCTCATTGGCTATTTTTAAGCTCAAGGCTAAGATGATATTTGTAGTGATATTATTAATTTTTTCAGGAATAGGAATTATTATTTCATATGGTGGATATAATGTTTTAAAGGGTTATATCACAATAGGAGAGCTCTCCTCTTTCATTTTTCTTTCTGTCATTTGTGCAGGATCTGTTTCTGGTATTATGGAGATAATGGTGGATTTTTTAAAATCATCTGCGGTTTGCGATAGATTGCACGATTTTTTTAATATTGAGATCTTTACAGATAAGAGTGATGCGCTTTCTCTTAAAGGTGATATTCAAAGTATAAATTTTGAGAATGTTGGATTTTCTTATCCCTCAAAGCCCAACATCAAGATATTAGACAATTTCAGTTGTGATATCAAAAAAAATGAAAAGGTTTTTATAGTAGGAAAGTCAGGGATTGGAAAGACTACTATTTTTCAACTTCTCTTGAGATTTTATGATACGCAACAAGGAGCTATATACATAAACAACACTCCCTTGAAAAAGATAAAAATGACAAGCTTGAGAAGAAAGATTGCGTATATTCCTCAAGATCCACCTATCTTCTCTGCAACGGTATATGAGAATATCAAGTTTGGGAATCCTAACGCTACTCACGAGGAGGTGATAAAAGTGTCAAAGCAATCTTTGGTACATGATTTTGTAGATAAAATGCCAGACAAATACCAAAGTTATATTGGTGAAAAGGGCAATAAAATTTCTGGTGGGCAGAAGCAAAGAATAGCAATTGCAAGGGCATTGTTGAGAAATCCTGATGTATTCCTGTTTGATGAGGCGACATCTTCTCTTGATTATGAAAATGAGAAAATTTTAAACTCAACTATAGATACACTAGGAAAAAACAAAATTGTGATAATCGTCACCCATAGACAAGAAAACATCAGCCATGCAAATCAGATTATATATATAATCTGATCTTTTTACAATCTAAGATTGTTTTTCTTGAAAAATATTATTTAATCTATATAGTCACAAGTTAAGGGAGAAAATAATATTTTAACTATGTTTAACAACAACTATAATCATAAAAATGCCGCAAGTACTGATATAACAAAGACTGAGACAAAAGATTCTCTTGAACAAAGTACCACAGGTGACGCAAATAATCGAAAAATGATAAACAGCGATCAAGCTCATCGTAGTAACGATGGGGTGAACAATCTTACTGCAGATTTTTCTTCAACGATATTTCACTATTCATCATTGAGAGCCAATACTGAACAAGTCAATAGAAGTTCATTTTTTTCTAACACCACAGGATATTCATCATTTTATTGGAAAAACATCCAATCTTGGTTTAACAAAGTAGAAGATCATAAAACTTCTGAATTCTATATAAAATATTACAAAACTCTCAGTTTCCCTGATGAATTGTCAAAAAACCTTTACAAGACTTATGCAGATATCTTGATTAAGGATTTAAACACGTTGCATAAATCAGAATTAGATATACTACGTGTTTCTGACGGTGTGTTGTCTAAAGAAGAAAGAGAAAGCAAAGTCATAGCAAAACGTGAAGAAATACTAGATAAGTTGGCTCATCTTGAGCTTTTGCAGGCTATCATCATAGATCGAAATCAGGATTCAATAACGAATACCTTTGATCTTTTTCAAAGCAAACCAGATCGTATCAACCAACATCTCTCTAAAATCATAGAATTTTTTGGAGAAAATGGAATTAATAAAGAGATCAATAACAGAATTGATGAGTTAAATGGATTATTGCAGGCAAACAATGAGCAACTGACATCCATCAATGAATTCGTCAGCTCTATTCAACAAAAGGAACTATATGATGATACATTTTTTGCAAATGCGCTTTTTTATATCAAGCTGCTGATCGATCTTTATAAAAAAGAGCGTTATCATCTTAATGATATAAGGAAAGCTAAGGAAAAAATAGATAAGCATAATCTAAACACTTCTTTTACAGCAAAAAGCAATGAAATGAGTTTAGATTTTGGTGCTGAAAGTGATAATACTGAATCTAAAA
Source organism: Candidatus Midichloriaceae bacterium (assembly GCA_965655955.1). GTDB lineage: Bacteria > Pseudomonadota > Alphaproteobacteria > Rickettsiales > Midichloriaceae > CBFHIH01. The sequence goes on from CBFHIH010000013.1 coordinate 7,172, forward strand.
TCAAAGAATTTAACGAAAGCATAGACAATTTAATTTATATACAAGGTGAGATTATAAAATCACAAAAGGACATAAAAGAGCTAGATGAAAAGTTTCAAGGATTGCTCTCAGATATTGCTGGAGGATATTTTTCAAATCCCACTTCAGCAGAAATAAAAGGTAAAATTACCAATCTACTAAAGTCTTTCAAACCTATTGACAGCGATGCTCTGAAGATATCATTAGTCAATGTACAAAAAGCTCTCATTTTGATGTATGGCATAGATCAAAATAATCCTAATTTCATAGAAATAAATAATACAGATATTCCTTATGTTTATATAGCAGTTAAACTAGGTGTTGATAATATATTAAAATCATTATTGGCTAAACTAAAAATCAGCCCAGATGTTAGGCATAATGTTGATGGCAAAAGTGAACATGCAATCACAGAGGCAATTAAGCAAAATTCAGTTCAAGCTCTCAAGCTTATTATAGAATACAAGCCACAACTTAAATTTGATGATTTGTCAAATAAAGTTGAAGATCAAATCAAGTTTTTAGTCATTTTGAGTGAGATGAATACAGATAGTGCAAAAATGATAGCTGGTTATTTATTTGAGAATGTAGATGGGGTTGCGACAGCAATTTTTTCGCATCAACAGTTTAATTATAATGCATTTTGGCAAAAAATATATTCTCAAAACAGCGAAAAAGCTATGAAGTTTTTTCAGTATATGGAAGAAACTATAGTACGTTCTAATTATGAAATGCTTGCACCCATTCCTTTTTGGGGGCAAATTGTATTAATGATGCAAAGCTTAGCAAGTTTAAACAATCGAGACGAAGTAGTGAAACGCTTTTTTGATAATCAAGATGTTGTCTCAATAATACAAAAGATATGTGAGCAATATGATAAAAGAGGTAAAATAAAAGACAATCTAGCTGTATTAAAAGATGCTGTACCCATTGAGTTTGATGTGAGTAAAATTGACGTGAAACAACCAATATTTAATGAGAGCAGTTATGAATATGTAGATTATGGTAAAACAGTCGAAAAACAACAAATGAATGAGAGCAGTTATGAATATGTGAATGATATTAAAAAGCCTAATGATGACGGCGTGTCCAACCTTCATAATAACCAAACCTTGAATTTGTCTAAAGAATACGGGGTAGGCCATTATTCTATAAAAGGAAATTCATCGTCATATCACGACTTTATAATAATTGTGGAAATTTTGGTATTCCTTCTGTTGTGTCAAATGCTCTATTTTTACATGTATCCTTATATACCAGTGTATTATAATAGTCAGACCCTTAACGCATTAAATGATAATGTTACAGACGGTCTTACAATAAACATACAAAAAGCAAATAAAGTAAAAAAAGTTAATGAAGCTCTTGCTTCACAAAAAATTGTCTCTGAGGAATCTGATGAAGATAATCAAGAAGCTGATGAATCATCTGAGGAAGAGATGCTAACAATTTCTTTTGAGAATATAACTAAGGAAAAGATCGCGAATAAAGATAGTGATTTAGAAGAATTTAACATTTTAAAAGTTCCTGGAAAAGAGGATAAAATGTTATTTTTTCCTTGTGCATATATTTCGTATAAAGCAGATCAATATAACGAAGATGAATTTTTCTCTCAAGATGAAGAGTATTATCCCCATTTTGTCGAATTATAGAGACTGTACTAAAAATGCAGTCCTTTCCCTATAGCGCTTAAGACTGACTCTTGAATTGATTCTGATATCGTTGGATGTGGGAATATAGCAGATAATAATTCTTTTTCAGTGGTTTCCAATTCCATCGCCAAAGAGATTCCGAAGATCATTTCAGTCACTTCAACTCCTACCATATGCGCGCCAAGCAATTGACCTGTGTTTTTATGAAATATAGTCTTTATAAAGCCATCAGGCTCTCCCACTGCAATTGCCTTGCCATTTCCCATCAAGGGAAACTTTCCTATTTTTAGATCATTTTTACTGTATTGAAGCACTGCTTCTTCTTCTGTCAAGCCAATGCTTGCTATTTGAGGATTGCAAAAAGTGCAAGCAGGAATTTTATTTCTGTCTATTTCAGCAATATTGCTGTTGCCAAGTATTTTTTCAATGCATATATCTGCTTCTTTGCTTGCTTTGTGAGCAAGCCATGGAGGTGCAGTGATATCACCAATGGCATAGATTCCAGGAGTGCTAGTTTGCATAAAACCGTTAGTTTTGACATACCCTTGCTTTTCTGTCTCAACGCCTGCTTTTTCTAGTCCAATTTGATCAATATTAGCCTGAACACCTATTGCAGATATAACTCCAGCAAATTTTTTTGTGATGATTTTACCATTATGCTTAATGTCAAAAGCTACTTCGGTATCGTGGATATTAAAGCTATTTATTTCAGAAGAAGTTAATATACTGATTCCACGTTTAATAAAAGAGTCAGATACAAATTTTGAGACTTCTACATCCTCATTAGCCAAGATTCTGTTGGATATCTCAAGAATTGTCACCTTACTGCCCATAGATGAATAAAAGCTGGCGAATTCAACACCAATTGCACCACTTCCAATAATCAAGAGTTCTTTGGGTAATTTTGTCGGCAATAAAGCTTCTTTATACCCCATAATAATAGGAGAATCTTTTGGAGAGAGTTTTGGGATAAACTTAGGTTTTGCTCCTGTGGCAATTATGATGTTTTTTGCCTTGATTTGTGAAGCTCCAGATTTGTTCGTTATTTCAAGGGTATTGTTGTTAACAAACTTGCCATGACCATAAACAATTTCTACTTGATTTTTAACTAAAAGCGAATTAATTCCTTTGGACAATTTTTTGGCGGTATCTCTTGATCTTTGTATAACTTTTTGAAAATCTATTTCTACGTCTTTGCACTTAATGCCAAATTCTTCAGCATGCTTGATGATATTTGATATTTCAGCAGTTCTTAGCAACGCTTTCGTTGGGATGCATCCCCAATTTAAGCACACTCCTCCTAGGTGTTCTTTTTCTACTATCACAGTTTTTAAACCTGCTTGAGCAGCTTTAATTGCAGCAACATAACCGCCAGGGCCTGCTCCTAAAACTAAAACATCATATTCCTTATTCATAGCCTTTTAATAACAAATTAATAAAGATGGATTTTCCAAAAACTTTTTAAAGGTATTTAAAAACAACGCTGCTTCTGCACCATCAACTACCCTATGGTCGCATGATAAAGTGATGTTTATTGCATTTCTTTCAACTACTTGATTTTTGTCATCAAATTGAAGATGCTTGTTTATGTTGCCCACACCCATAATAGAGGACTGCGGAGGATTGATGATAGGGAAAAACCTATTGATCCCAAACATTCCAAGGTTAGATATACTAAACCCCCCACCTTGGTATTCTTCTGGCTTCAGGCGTTGACTTTTTGCTTTTTTAGCCAATTCTTTTGCTTCTTGAGATATTGTCAGCAAAGATTTTTGATCAGCATTTTTGATGATAGGAGTCATTAAGCCGTCATTTACAGCGACGGCTATTGCAATGTCAACGCTTCCATATTGAACAATGGTACCGCCTTGCCAAGATGAATTAACCATTTTATGTTTTTTTAACGATAAAGCAGATGCCTTTATTATAATGTCATTGACTGATACTTTATATTCCCTATTACCATCGCTATCTTTTAAAGCGTTGGAGTTTATCTCGCTTCTAAATTTTATTAGATCATCAATAAAACATGTGATTTCTAGATAAAAATGAGGGACTGTTTGTTTAGATTCCACCAAGCGCTTTGCTATAACATTCCTCATGCTGCTTACTTCTATTTCACTATTTTCTGCAGTAATATTTTGGCATATAGAAATATTTGAGTTCATATTAATTAATCGCTCTACATCTGCTTTGATGATTCTACCATAAGGGCCAGACCCTTCGATATCTAGAAGATTGACATCTTCTAATTTAGCAATTCTTTTCGCCAATGGAGAGGCAAATATTCTATCCTTTTTCACTTCTTTTGTTGCAACTGCAGTGTCATGGTTTTTTGCGGTTTTTCCCTTGTCCAGCGATTTTTTTTCTTCTGGATCATGATGGGGTTTTGAAGAGTGATTATCAATCACATCCTTTGGATCTTCGCCCTCTTCAGCAAGCAAAGCAATCACTGAATTTACTTTAATATTTTTTTCTCCTTCTTGTATAAAGATCTTTGCTAAAACCCCATCATCAGCTGCTTCTAATTCCATCACTGCTTTGTCAGTTTCTATCTCAGCTATAATCGCCCCTGATTCTACTCGTTCTCCTTCCTTTTTTAACCATTTTGCTAAGTTACCTTCTGTCATTGTGGGTGATAAAGCCGGCATGAAAATTTCTATAGCCATATCCAAATGTTATACATTTATTTTCTATACATAGTATATAGAATAAAATTAATTACAATGTGCAACTTGCAGACCATCTCTAAAAATTTGACTATTTTATAATATTCGTTATATGTTTGTTACGAATGGCTAGGGGTGCTTGAAATTTTGAAAGCTGAGATATACCCTTTGAACCTGAAAAAGTTAAAACTTTCGGAGGAAAGCTGTTATGTTTCAAAAAAAACTTTGGGATATTTTTCAGATTGTTAAGAAAACAAATCCTTTAGTGCAAAACATCACGAATTTTGTGGTGATGGAGTACGTTGCAAATGTTTTGCTTGCAGCTGGTGCATCGCCTATCATGTCAAACATTCATCATGAGTTTGAAGATCTAACCAAAGCCTTGGCTGCTGTTTCAATTAATATCGGAATGCTTGATGAAGTCTGGATAGCAAACATCAATAAAAATGTGAAACTAGCTAATGAGAGATCTATTCCTATCGTCTTAGACCCTGTTGCTTCTGGCGCCACTAATTTTAGAACCAATTTTTCAAAAGAGCTATTAGAAAAATATAAAATTGACGTTATTAGGGGCAATGCTTCTGAAATTGGTTCGCTTATCTCACAAGATATGTCAGGCAAAGGAGTTGATAGCACGATATCATCTGATGAGGTAATAGACATTGCAATAGAGATATCAAAAAAATACTCTGCAATTATATGCGTCTCTGGTGAAAATGATTATATCATAAATGGATTGGAGATCTATAAAATAAGCAATGGTCATGCTTTAATGCAAAAAGTGACAGGAATGGGATGCGCTCTTGGAGCTTTAATAGCCGCTTTCTTAGGCGCGTCCAATGATTATCTTTTTGCCTCTCTATCTGCTATCTCGCTGTATGGAGTGGTGGGCGAATTAGCATCAAAGAACACAGAAGGACCTGGTTCATTTAAGATGAAATTTATTGATAAACTCTATAACATCTCACAAGAAGAATTTTTATCAACCCTAAAAATATCCCATGTTACTTGATCAGTCATTAAATCTTTACTTAGTCACTCATGACATTGGAGTGAGTGAAGAGCAATTTTTAAGCATCATAGAAGAAAGCCTTAAGGGTGGAGTGACAGCTGTGCAATTAAGAGACAAGAATCTATCAGATGAGTCATATAAAGCTTTAGCAATTAAATGCAAAGAACTTACTGATAAATATCAGATTCCATTTTTTGTTAACGACAGAGCATATATCGCAAAAGAAATAGGGGCTAATGGAATACATATAGGACAAAGCGATTGTGGCATAGATGAGGTAAGAACGATTTTTGGGAATAAAGTTATAGGAATATCTGTATCAAATTTGTCAGAAGCAATAAAGGCGGAGAAAAGCAATGCTGACTATATTTCAATAGGACCTATTTTTAAAACATCGACAAAACTTGATGCTGCACCTCCAATTGGCATTGATGAGCTTAAAAATATAAAAAAACGTATTACAAAGCCACTGGTTGTAATAGGGGGGATTAATATTAACAATGTTGGACAAATTTTGTCTTTAGGTATCAAAAACATTGCCTTGAGCTCTGCAATATTCAGCTCTCAAAATCCAACGCTTGCTTCGAGAGCATTCCTTAATTGCATAAGAAAATAATGATTGAAGAAGATATAATTCACTTATTCAAAAATAAAGCAGCTTTCTCTAATGGTTGCATAGGGATAGGAGATGATTGCGCTGTTATTAAGAAAGATGATAAATGCTCTTTTTTGATCTCTTCTGATAATCTAGTTGAAGGTACTCATTTTATTTTAGATAAGATTTCATCGGCTGATTTGGCGTATAAAGCTATAGCAGTGAATATAAGTGATATTGCTGCTATGGGCGGGGTTCCAAAATATATATTTTTTAGTGTTGCGATACCAAACAAAAGAATCTCAAATGAATGGATTCGTGATTTTGTAAATGCGCTACAATCTACTTGTGATGAATATAAAATAACTATACTTGGAGGAGACACCACAAGATCAAACTCTGATTTATTTCTATCTATTACGATAATTGGAGAAGCCCAAAGTCATAAGATTAAATTTAGAAACACTGCTCAAATTGGGGATGTGATATGTATCACAGGTCACACTGGTTTATCTTGTGCTGGGCTAAGGTCTATTTTCAGTAATCGTCTCAATAAAAGTGTAGTGCAATACCACACCAAACCTTATCCATATGTGCAAGAAGGAATTTTTTTAGCCGAGTTTAAAGCAGTGCATGCAATGATGGACATCTCTGATGGACTGGATCAAGATTTAAGAAAGATATGTCAAGCGTCCGGTTGTTCTGCTGAGGTTTGCGTCGAAAATATTCCAGTGCATGATAAACTAAAAAATTATTCCATCAAGAATGCTTTAGATCTAGAGGAGTTAATCATATCAGGTGGAGAGGATTATATTCTTCTATTTACTGTTAATTATCGATATTTCAAGAAATTACAAAAGGCATATGCCGATCGTTTCTCTCAAAAAATATTTCAAATTGGTAGAATCATCCAGCAGGAAAATAGACTGATACAGTATAAAAAAAACAATGAAGCGTATAGTCCAAATTTAAATAACTTTAATCACTTTTGGGAATGAAAAAATATAAAAGAGTATTAAGCATAGCGGGGTTTGATGGCAGTGGTGGTGCTGGCATTCAAGCAGATTTAAAGACTTTTTCAGCACTAGGTTGTTATGGAATGACTGTCTTAACTGCTTTGCCGGTTCAGAATACTGTGGGCGTTCAATCAGTTTATCTGATTGAAACAAGATGCATAGCCGAACAGTGTGATGCTATATTTGATGACATAGGAGTTGATGGCATAAAAATAGGAATGCTTTTTAATGAGGAGGTGATAAATGTTGTGTATGACGCAATAAAGAAAAGTCAATTTGTTAACAAGATTCCCATCGTTGTGGATCCTGTTATGTATGCAAAAAGTGGAGATGCGTTATTAAAGCGGGAGGCTGTCCATGCATTAAAAGAAAGGCTTTTGTCAATATCTACTATTGTGACGCCTAACCTCATGGAAGCAGAAGAACTTGCTGGAATCAAAATCAATGATGAAGATGATATGTTAAAGGCTGGTAGATTAATTTTAGACCTGGGAACAAAATCTGTGCTTGTTAAAGGTGGTCATTTAAAGGGAGATTTTTGCAAAGATTTGCTGATGTTATCTCATGATGTGTATTTTTGGTATGAAGAAAAAAAAGTTAAGACTAAAAACCTTCATGGTACAGGCTGCACTTTATCTTCTGCAATATTAGCGTATTGTGTAAATGGCTTGTCTATTACAGAATCAGTGCTAGAAGCTAAAAATTATATATCAAAAGCTATACATAATGGCTCGTTATATGAAATAGGCCAAGGTCATGGCCCTGTTCATCATTTTCATAAATTTTGGTAACTGTAGCGTACTGATAGTTTTTACAATGGTCTTTTAAAAAAAATCTGTTTTTCGTATAAAGCTCATTTTTATATAATTTAACTTATTGTATCGTGTCATCCTTGTGGTGTATTCTAAAGATAGATAATTTGAACCTTTTATATTGTATATTAGTTTTATACCGTATTTTCTTTCATTAATTTTTTTATCTATAAAAATGCAATCATCGATCTTTTTAAAAATTTTAGCTTTATTGTGATGATTTATACCCGAATGTTTTTTCAATATATTTGATAATCTTTTCGTTTCAGGTGATTGCTGAGATATGCTGTTTCTTTCAAATGTGAAAATGGCAAGTAATCTTTTATGCAATAATAATCCATAGTTTATAGAAGAAAATAATTCATTTTTATGAAAATAACTTTTTTGATGAGAAAAACCAATTTCTAAGAAAGAATTATTCAAAAACCTATATTCAAATTTTTTACCGTAATAAACTCCAAATCGCAACAAGGGAATCATATCTCTGTTATTTTGATTGGTTTTAAATTTTGAGATCATGAAGATATCTCCAGATAAAAAATGATTATTGTGCTGCCAAAATAAAAATCTATATCCAAATTCTGAGTACATAATTGTGTAATTTATGTTCCCTTCAAAACTTTTATTACCCAAGTGATTGGGGTTTTTATTATTAGATTGTAAATCTTTTTTTATGAATTTTTGGGTATCATAGTGAAGAATCTGATGGTCCCCTTGATCATTAGCGTCATGAATTCTAAATATCTTGATTTTTGAGTTAATATTAAGAACCTCTTTTTTTGTTATGAACGAAACTCTATCTGATATACCTTTTTCTTTATATGAAGAAAATATGATTTTTTTATTAGTATTTGCAAAATGCACAACGCCTTTGTCTATGTGTTCGTAAAAAGAGCCAGAATAACTCTGATTTACTATCACGCCATATTCTTCATAAAAATTCTTGCGACCGATCTGAAATGCATAGCCATTTGCACTTTCGTAGTAAGTAAAAGAACAAAACAGTAGCACACAGAGAAATCGCCTAAGACACCAAACGATTGCGAACCTTCCTTAACACAATTTCATTCTTGATGTTAAGCAAAGTCAATAAAATTGCAAATGATAATATAAAGCATGTCATGCTAAAAAGAGGTTTTATCATCTCATGATCCATTTTGCTTCCTTCCAAAGTGAATATAGTACTTTTTTGATGAAGCGTTGACCATAAATAAACAGAAAATTTTATGATAGGGAGATTTATTAATCCTATAATTGCAAAAATTGAAGAGGTCTTAGCGGATCTGATCTCGTTGTTAAAAGAATTATTTATTAAAAAATACATACATATAAAACATAGCAGTAAGAACATGGAAGTTAATCTGGCATCCCAAATCCACCAAGTTCCCCAAGCTGCTTTGCCCCATATAGATCCAGTTACTAGCGCAGAAATGGTTAGGTACATATCTGCATACGCAATGCTTTTTGCTATAATGAAATATATGAAGTTTTTGAATATCAAATATGCTATAGAAAATACCGCTGCTATAAAATAAAAACTTATCGCTAACCAAGCAGATGGCACATGAATGTAAAAGATCTTAATCAAGCTGCCTTGCAAATAGTCATCCGGAGTTAAAGAAAAAATTTGGTATAGGCCAAAAGCTAGAGCAAATCCCGCAAAAATAGTTGTGAACAACGTTATTTTCAGAAGATGCTTTAAAATATAATTCAACATGAACACTATTTGCCACCACCAAGTTGGTGTACATATATTGCTAATTGTCTGATGGTGCTGTCGTCTAATTTTTTTTCCCAATAAGGCATTACTCCTGCTTTTCCATTGAATATGACATTGTATATACTTGAGAAATCACTGCCATAAAGCCATATAGCATCACGTAAATTAGGCGCTCCCTGGTCTTGGGATCCTTCAGCATTGTTGCCATGACATGATGCACAATGCTCAGCATAGAGCTTTTTCGCACCAGAGTCTTGGTAGTCACTATTATTGAGGTTTAAGATGTAATTAGTCAAAGAGGTGATTTGCTCTTTGGACAATATTTTGTCTTTGCCAAAAGCCGCCATAGCGGATTCTCTCGTTTCTTCATGAGTAGACCTGATGCCATATTTTAAAGTTTGATATATATCTTCAATTTTCCCACCCCACATCCAAGCTCCTGCTCTAAGATTTGGATAACCTGTGGCGCCAAGAGCATCCTGACCATGGCAAACAGAGCAGTTGTTTTGAAAGGAAAAAGATCCTCCAGACAAAGCAAATTTAAGCAGCTGTTTATCGTCTAATATCTCCTGAAAAGAACTTTTATCAAATTTATCTTGATATTTAGATCTCAGCACTTTTACCTGCTCTAAATCTTTTTTAAGCTCTTGATCAGATGACCAATTTAATATGCCAAAACTATGAGGGCTAGGCCATGATGGGTAAAAAAGCCAATACACTATTGCAAAAAACAACATGCAATAAAACAATATTCTTAGCCAAAAAGGGTCTGGATTGTCATACTCCTCTATGCCATCCCATTCATGACCAGTTGTTTTTTGATTTAATGTGTTTTTCTTTATTTCCTTTGTCATTCCTTTTCTTTTAATGGAATTTCACTTAATTTTTTATAAATTGTTTTTGATTTAGGTCTGTATATCCAATACATTACAGCAAAAAAGCATATAACGAGTAGTAGTAGATTGAATATTTTAAAGTACAAAACTTCTTTTACCATCTTATTCCTTTACTAGTTTTCGGATCTATTTTATTTCCTAGAGTTTGCAAATATGCAACTAAAGCATCCATTTCTGTTATATTCTTGTATTCTTTGCAAAATTTTCTCACAGGCACCTTATCACCATAGCGCTTTTTAAAATCTTCTACCTTGAGCTGATCGTCAATCATTCCTGACTGCACCAATAAGTCATCTCGATAACGCTCAATGTCCTGATCATTATATGGAACGCCTAAAGCTTTTAAAATAAGCATAGCTTTTCCCAAATCATCATTATCCAGATCATTTTCTAGGAATTTATATGAAGGCATAATTGAATCTGGCACCAAGGATCTGGGATCGGCTAAGTGCTCGCATTGCCAGTCATCTGAATATTTTTCGCCAACTCTTGCTAAATCAGGGCCTGTCCTCTTAGAGCCCCAAACAAATGGAAAATCATATTTGCTTTCAATAGCAAGAGATTGGTGACCATATCTTTCTATCTCGTCTTTTAATTTTCTAATTTGTTGACTATGACAGCCGTAGCATCCTTCTCGTTTATATATCAAAAATCCCTGGAGTTCTAATGGGGTATATGCCCTTAAATCGTCAGATTCTTCGAAAGATATTTCTTTTTTAAAAAGTGGGAAAATCTGTATTACAGCACCAACGGATGTCATGATGATGGTTAGCACTAATAATATAACTATGCTCCTCTCTATTTTTGCATGTAGATTATTCATAATTCTCAGACTCTTTCTCTTTTCTTATTGTTGCATACACATTAAAAAACATCACAACAACGCCCAACCAAAACAATAAACCACCAATAGCTCTTGTTAGATAAAAAGGCTTTAATGATTTTACAACTTCAATAAATGAATATTTCAAAAAACCCATATCATCATAACTTCTCCACATAAGACCCTGCATAATTCCAGCAACCCACATAGAGGCTATATAAAACACTATGCCCACAGATGCCAGCCATAAATGTATGCTTATTAATCGTTTGGAATACATTTCATTTTTATGCCATAAAACAGGTATCATATGGTACAAAGCTCCAAAACTAATCAAAGATACCCATCCAAGAGCTCCTGAGTGAACATGACTTACCGTCCATTCTGTGTAATGAGATAACGCATTGATGGATTTGATAGACATCAACGGTCCTTCAAAAGTACTCATTCCATAAAAAGCCACTGCTACAATCAAGAATTTTAATACAGGGTCTTCTTTTAATTTATACCAAGCACCAGATAAGGTCATGATTCCATTTACCATTCCTCCCCAAGACGGAACCCACAAAATGAGAGACATGGTCATTCCTAAAGTCTGAACCCAATCAGGAAGTGACGTATACATCAAATGATGAGGTCCTGCCCATATGTATATAAACACCAATGCCCAGAAATGTAAGATGGATAATCTATAAGAGTAGATAGGTTTGTTAGCCCTTTTTGGTACAAAATAATACATTATTCCAATAAAAGCAGATGTTAACCAAAAGCCAACAGCGTTATGTCCATACCACCACTGAATCATTGCGGATTGAACTCCAGAAAACACAGATATGCTCAGCGAACTAGTTAAAGAGATTGGGATGCTTAGATTATTTCCTATGTGTAAAACAGCTATTACAATTATGAAAGCTAGAAAAAACCAGTTTGCAACATATATATGAGGCTCTTTTCTTCTTCTTAGCGTGAGCAGATAGACTATTAGATAACACACCCAAATGACAGTTAACAATAAATCGGCGTACCATTCTGGTTCAGCGTATTCTTTGCCTTGAGTGATGCCTAAGACATATCCTGTCGCAGCCAATAGTATAAACAGCTGATAGGCATAAAACAAAATGTTGACTAATTTAGGGCCCCAAAGCTTTGCTTGACATGTTCGTTGTACTATATACAACGAAGTAGCAAATAAAACATTGCCCCCGAAGGCGAAAATAACACCGCTTGTGTGAACTGGGCGCAGTCTTCCAAATGTTGTGTAAGGTAGATCAAAATTAAGGAAAGGAAATGACATTTGAAAGGCAATAAACACGCCCATTCCCATCCCTATTATAGCCCAGAAAAGAGCTGCCAATGAAAACAGTTTAATAGCCTTATATTCGTACTTAATCACAGATTTTTGGTCTAAATTTTTAAAAATCTATCATGAATGCTATTAATAATCAAAAGATTAATGCTAAGATAAGGGTGTTGTATTAGATATCTTATTGTGAAATATGAAGCTCCTTGAGACTGGTCGTTTGATATTGAGAGCATTTTGTAAAGATGACTTAGGAGCAATGTTTGTTATAAATCAAGATCCAGATGTTATGAGGTATTTTCCAGATGTACAAGATCTAAAAGAGACTAAAGATTTTGTGAATATGGTATGTTCTCATTTTGAGCAATATGGATATTCTCCTTATGCGACAATCAGAAAAGATAGCGGTGAGTTTATTGGATTTATTGGATTAATGGTAACGAATTTTAATGCTCATTTCACTCCTGCGATAGAAATTGGTTGGCGCTTATCTTATAAACATTGGGGACAAGGGTTAGCTACAGAAGGTGCCAAAGCAGTATTAAAATATGCTTTTAATACACTCAAAATGCATGAAATCGTTTCTTTCACTGCCCTTAAGAATATTAGATCTATAAATGTGATGAAGAAAATAGGATTGCTTTATGATGTTGGTGGTGATTTTGATCATCCAAAATTGATAAGGTCAAGCAATTTAAGACGTCACGTTTTATTTAAGCTGAGTAGTGAAAAATATTTTTCATCTATAGCAAAGGCTAGGGATTGCTAAAGTAGATTTTATAGATTATAATAGACTCAAAATATAAGTTTGAGGAAGCTTATGATCAACTTTACAAATTATGCTTCTACGAAGCAACAAACTGGCTACAACGAAGGCCTGAGGGCGTATATGGTGGCTGTTTTTCAAAATATGGCAATAGCTTTGATAATCACTGCTATAGCAGCTAAAATTGTAGCTTCGTCTCCTGCTATGATGCAGGCAATTTTTAACACTCCTTTGAGCTGGCTTGTGATGTTTGCTCCATTGGGAATGGTTTTTTATATGAGCGCAAGGATTATGTCTATGTCTGTCAATGGGGCAAAGATAGCTCTTTGGACATTTTCAGCATTGATGGGTATATCTTTGGCATCTATATTCTACATGTATACTGAAGAGAGCATAGCGAAGGTGTTTTTCATAACGGCGTCTGTTTTTGGTGGCATGGCTATTTATGGGCATACTACAAAGAAAGATTTGTCAAGCTGGTCTTCTTTTTTGATGATGGGCGTAATAGGGATGATTATTGCTAGTTTGGCTAATCTGTTTTTTCAAAGCTCTGCTTTAAGTAATCTACTTGCTTATGTAGGGGTGATAGTTTTTACACTTTTCACTGCTTATGATGTGCAAAAGATCAAGTCTTATTATTACTCTATGGTATCCACAGCTTCTGAAGAAACGGCTTATAAAGTCTCTATATACGGCTCTTTAACCCTATATATGGATTTTATTAATCTGTTCTTATCTTTGTTAAGAATTCTTGGTACCAGAAGGGATTAGGGATGAGAGTGATATCATAAACGTGAAATCGAAGTGGCTTTGTTGCTTTCTTCGATTTTTTTTTAAGAATTAAGATTAAATCAATAGGGTTGGCTTGTGGATCAAAATATCTCTTCAGTTAATATAGAGCAGGAAGTTCAATCTGCATACTTAGATTATGCAATGAGTGTGATTGTCAGTAGGGCTTTGCCCGATTGTCGTGATGGACTAAAGCCTGTTCAGAGAAGAATATTGTATGCGATGAATGAGGCTAACAATTTTCCTGATAAGCCTTATAAAAAATCAGCTAGGGTTGTAGGGGATGTGATAGGTAAATATCACCCACACGGAGATGTTACAATATATTCAGCGCTTGCAAGAATGGCGCAAGACTTTTCTCTTAGAATTCCTTTGATAGATGGGCAGGGTAATTTCGGCTCCATTGATGGCGATGCTCCTGCTGCAATGAGGTATACGGAAGTAAGGATGTCTCTTGCTTCAACCTTTATATTAAACGACATAGAGAAAAACACTGTTGATTTTCAGGATAACTATGATGGTTCTGAATCTGAACCTAAGCTGTTGCCTTCGCGCTTTCCAAATCTTTTGGTTAATGGCGCAAATGGCATAGCGGTTGGAATGGCAACCAGCATACCTCCTCATAATCTTGGTGAAGTGATTGATGCATGCTGCGCAATGATTGACGACAACGAGATCAGTGATGGTGAGTTATCAAAAATTGTACCCGCGCCAGACTTTCCAACGGGTGGTGAAATAATCAATAAGGAAAATGCAAGGATTGCCATTTTAAAAGGACGCGGAAGCATCATTTTAAGGGGAAGGGCTGGCATAGAAGAGACTAATACAAGAAATTCTATAGTAATATCGGAGATACCTTATCAAGTTAATAAATCAGAGCTTCTAAAAGCTATGGAGAATCTTGTTAAGGAAAAGTCTGTGGAAGGGATAGCAGAAATCAGGGATGAAACCAACAAACTTGGGATAAGGATTGTCTTAGATCTAAAAAAAGATGTAAATTCCGAAGTGATTTTAAACCAATTATATCAAAACACTCAGCTGCAAACCAGCGTAAGTGTGAATATGCTTGCTCTTGATGATGGCATGCCTAAGGTTTTTGGTATTAGAGGTGTCATAAATAGATTTATTGATTTTAGAAAAGTTGTTGTAAGACGCAGAACTGCATTTTTATTAGCCAAAGCTCGTACTAAAGCACATTTATTAATAGGATTAGTCATAGCAGTTTTAAATATAGATAAAGTTATTGCTATAATTAAAGGTTCTTCTGACAATCAGGAGGCAAAGCGCAACCTTATGTCGCATGATTGGGATGGGTCAGATATAATTTCATTAATCACCTTGGTTTCTGATTCAAGAAATGAATTGGTTGATGGTAAAGTAAGGTTGACAGAAGAGCAGGCAAAGGGCATCCTTGAGATGAGATTGCAGAAACTGACGGCTCTTGAAAAAAATAAAATTAGAGATGATTTAAACCAACTGGCCCAAGAAATAAAAGGCTATCTAGAGCTATTGCTTTCTGATGAAAAGCTGATGCAGCTTATAAAATCCGAAATGCTAGAAGTGAAAGATGTCATTTCAACGCCAAGATTGACATCAATTAAAGATATAGACTCAAGTATTAACGACGAAGATTTGATGGAAAAAGAAGAGATGGTCGTCACTTTGACTCGTGATGGTTTTATCAAAAGAATGCCATTGAGTTTATATAGATCTCAAAAGAGGGGAGGAAAAGGAAAATCTGCGATGAGTGTGTATGAGGATGACGTTGTGACAAGGCTCATCATCACTAACACTCATGCTAAACTACTGTTTTTTTCTGCCTTTGGTAAGGTTTATAGTTTAAAAGTGTATAAAATTCCCTCATCAGGAACGCAGGCGAAAGGAAGAGCGATAGTGAATTTATTGCCTTTGGCAACCGGAGATTCCATAACAAACGTTATGGAAATGCCTTCTTCTGAGGATGAATGGAAAAGCATGAGCATAATATTTGCAACAGAACACGGAAATGCTAGGAGAAATACTTTGACTGATTTTTCTAATATTCAATCAAATGGAAAAATAGCTATAAAGCTGAAAGATCATGACAAGTTAGTGGGAGTGTCTTTTTGCCAAGATAATGATCATATATTTTTAGCTACTAAAAAAGGGAAGGCTGTTAGGTTCTCTGTTGATGCACTAAGGGTCTTTAAAAGCAGAGCATCTGATGGTGTAAAGGCCGTCAAGCTTTCTTCAAAAGATGATAAAGTCATCATGATGGGAATAGTACATTCTAATGAATTGGATATATTAGACAGAGATGAGTATCTAAAAATTCCTTTAGAGAAGAGAATGGAAATCTTAAAATCACAGCGTGAAGA
>CBFHIH010000014.1:0-11979 GCA_965655955.1 Candidatus Midichloriaceae bacterium
ACAAACACAAGATTCTCATGCTTGTGAAATTCTTCCATTCTATGCTCTAATCCTTCAAAAGATGTCAATGAGGATGTGAAGATTTCTCTTGTAATTCCCTTTATCTTAAGAACTGCATATGTAGCCGCAATATTTTCGGCATTATGTTCACCTTTTAGAGCGGGTGGTATACATATCGAAAAACTTGATTTATGAAAATAATTATCATGAACCATACCATCTAAAACAGAAATACCATTTTTTAATATGGCATTACTTGATATAGGAATAACATTTTGTTTATGTTTTTCTAATAAAGATTGATATAGCAAAAGATTTCTTTTTGTATTCACGCTGATTATAGCGTAATTATTTTCCACCTGGTTGTTAAATATGTTCATTTTTGCCTCAACATATTCAGTAATATCTTGATATCTATCCAAATGATCAGGAGTTATAGTCAGCAATACAGCGACATTGAATTTTGCACATCTCACAGATTCTAATTGAAAAGAAGATAATTCTATAACATAAGGAAGGGGTTTTGGAGTCTTGATTAGGCAATCAAAAAGAGGCGCCCCTATATTCCCAGCTAAAATAGACTCTACACTAACTCTCTTAAGCATGTGATGAATCAATGAAACAGTCGTGGATTTACCATTTGTTCCCGTCACTGCAATTGCATCAAGATATTTTTGATAAAAGTGATAAAACAAATCCAGCTCACCTAAAGCAGGGATTGCAAATTTTTGACAAGCTTTAATCACAGGGTGAGGATTTTTATAGAATGTAGATATCCCAGGGCTAATAATAACAAAATCAAGAGTCTTAATGATATCTATATCTATAGAGCTTGAAAAATGGATATTGCCCTTATGTACCGCTTGTTGTGCAATACGTATTTTACTAGAATCATCGTCATACCCCCAGATAAAATCTACCTTGTCTAACAAGTAATTAAGAATTGCTTTGCAAGTCATCCCAAGGCCAATAACGCCTATTCGCTTCTTAGTCAATTGCTCTCCATTCAGTATCTTGAAAATCTTCATTGGTTACCTCATACATCCCTTCTATATGTAAAAATCTCATAGCAGCATCAAGAAAAACGCCATCAAACCTCTTTATGTAGGTGTTATACATAGGATTTTCATGCAAAAAACAGCTAGCGGTCGTGATAATTCTTTTTCTTTGTTTCACAGAGATGATATTTTCCTGAGGCAAAATTTTGCGGAATTTGACCTCAACAAAAATTACAATCAAGTCCTTCTTAATTATAAGGTCTATTTCTCCTGATGGTCTCTTATATCTATTAGCTACAACCCTAAATCCCTTGTGCAAAAAATAATTTTGCACAATTTGTTCAGCCACCAAACCTTTTGAAAAAGACGTGCCCATTCACATCTTAGCATGATCCATATTCAATCACCTTTCTCTTTCTATCTCTTCTGACTTTCTTGGTTTGAACCTTTCTAATAATCCTTGGATTCACAAACTCTTCTAATCCTTTGGTTAGCTCATTCATATGATCTTTGAAAAAATGATCAGCATTTTGGATAGATAAATATTCTACCTGAGAATGCTTTTGCTTTTTCAGTTTTTCGTATAACGCATAAGAATCTGCTTCTTTGGCGATATCATCATCTGTTCCTTGAATAATTAGTCCAGGAGTTGGGCAGGGTGTTAAGAAGTTAAAATCATAAGAAGAAGCAGGAGGGGCAATCGATACAAAGCCATCAACCTCAGGTCTTCTCATCAACAATTGCATCCCTATCCATGCTCCAAATGAAAATCCCATCACCCAATAAGACATAGCTTCAGGATTTCTAGACTGCACAACATCAAGAGCAACAGATGCGTCAACGAGCTCCCCAACGCCATGATCAAACTCACCTAAAGATTTACCAACACCCCTAAAATTAAACCTAAGGACAGAGAAACCGTTTTTTATTAAAGTGTGAAAAACATTATATATTACCTTGTTGTTCATAGTGCCACCATGCAGAGGGTGCGGATGCAAAAGTAATGCCGCAGGAGATGTAGCTTCAGGACCGTGGTGATATCTAGCCTCTATTCGGCCACAATCACTGTTAAAAACTATTTCGTTAATCATATTTTGCTAATAATCGTTTTTTTTGATTATAATCTACCCAAGACAATAAAAAAATGCAAAATAATTTCCATGCAAAGAATATACTTTGATCATAATGCTAATTCCCCATTACACCCTAAGGTGCTTGAAAAAATCGCAAGTCTCAACAACATGCCTCTAAATCCTTCTGCCAGCCATTATGAGGGAAGAGAGGCGAAGAGACTGTTAGAAGAATCCAGGCTTTTTATAAAAAAAACGCTAGGGATTACTGAAACACATGAAATCATCTTCACATCATCTTGTACAGAATCTAATAATCTTGTGTTAAAAAATTTCCCAAATCATCATAAAATATGCTCGACAATTGAACACAGCTCAATATTAGAGGTGATAGGAGAAGGGATTGTGCCTGTTAATCACAAGGGAGTGGTAGATCTAGCATTTATTGAAAGTGAGTGTCAAAAAGGTCAAACACTCATTTCTATATCATATGCACACGGTGAAATTGGGGTTATACAGCCGATACAAGAGATATCAAAAATATCCAAAAGTTATAACTCTCTTTTACATATTGATATTACACAAGCAATTGCAAAAACCAAATTGAAAATAGTAGAGGCTGATCTAATAACGTTTGGTCTTCATAAAATAGGGGGACCTTTAGGATTAGGTGCCTTAGCTTTCAAGAAAGGTTTGGATCTAAAACCATTGATACAAGGCGGTGGGCAAGAATTCAGATTGAGATCTGGTACAGAAAATTTACACTCAATATTAGCAGCAAAGTGTACTCTTGAGCTGCTAGATGAAATATCATTGTTGTTCCAAAAAACTATAAATGTCATCCTTTATCTAAAGGATCGTATGAAGACAATATGTCAAGAGTCTATCTTGATCCCAAGTGAAAAAGATCAACTTCCAAATACATGCCTGATATACATGCCAAATGTAAAATCAGATGTGCAGTTGATGTATTTTGATATTAATGGAGTTGCTGTCAGCATAGGGTCTGCTTGCTCATCTGGGAGAATAAGCATACCAAAAGCATATCTAGCACTCGATATACCAAGAGAGATTGCTGAATGCATAATAAGAGTGAGTTTTGGCCCTAAAAACACAAAAAAAGAAGTTGATAAATTTATAAAAATTTGGACAGAGCTCTTTGTGAAAAACAATAATTAATATAAGAGCATTGCATAACAGCTTTTTTTGCAATTGGGGTATCAGAGTAAAAACTGTGATCCTCATTTATCACGATAAACACCGGCTCTTACTTTTACCCTTTCTACAAATTTCTAATTATGCAGCAGTCTTAATATTTTAGTTTTATTTTTCATCTTCTTGGACTACTATGCTATAGTCCTTTTTGTAATGCGCCCGTAGCTCAGCTGGACAGAGCGTTAGACTACGGATCTAAAGGTCAAGGGTTCGAATCCTTTCGGGCGCGCCATTTTTT
This sequence comes from Candidatus Midichloriaceae bacterium, assembly GCA_965655955.1. GTDB lineage: Bacteria > Pseudomonadota > Alphaproteobacteria > Rickettsiales > Midichloriaceae > CBFHIH01. Next base: position 3,522 of record CBFHIH010000014.1, read on the forward strand.
AGTGAGATTTGTACAATGAAAAAAAAAGTATATATAACCCTCTTTAGTCTATCCATTTGTTTGTTAATTGGCAATTTTGCTCTTCGCCATATTGCTATCAGTAAGTTTGAGGATTTCATAGAAAAGGTGAAAGAGAAACCTTTAGACGAAAGTGAAAGCTCTTTGTCGTTTGAAAAAATTCATTATTCAGGATACTTTGCATGGGAGTTAGATGCTTCTTTAATTGACGTTAAGTTTGTAAGAGACAACAAAATTTTAACCACAGAGTACAAGATTCCTTTGGTAAATATCAAGATTGATTTTTTGACTAAAAACATATCTATGGGTATGGATAAAACATTTAGTGCAGAAATAACAGAAAACGGTTCTAAAAACACTTATACGTATAAACTCAAGGAATCTCCTTTGTTAAACATCACTTTACAAAAACTGAATCCTTTTGATTTCAAAGCAGAAAAATCGGTAATTGATTATTTGATTGATAATATAAGCTACGCTTCTTATAAAATGGGTGAATATGAAGTTAATAAGCTAACTGAAAATGGATATTTAAAACTATATTCAGCAGAAAGATCCGATGCTACATTACGCAACAGAACCACAAGTGATCATAAATCCCTAGATTTTTATTTTGCACTCTCAAATTTAAGATATAATAAAAATATTGAAGAACCTTATTACAAATATCTATCAAAACTTGGTTCAAATTCTTTTATTGTCAATGGAACCTTAGAAAAAGACTTTAAGTCTCCTAATTTAGTATTTGTCTCTTCTCCAGGCGATGTGAATTCGAGTGATACGGAAAAAAAGATCCATATAGAAAAATTAAAATTATCATCTGATGATTTTTTTGTAGAAGCTGAGGGAGATATAGTGTTTATAAAAAACAGCCATATACCATTTCTTTCACTCAGAACATGTATAAAAAATGTGAAGTCTTTAGTTGATTTCTCAGTAGGTTTTCAAAATGACGTATTTCTTAATTCTGAGCTTGGAAAAGATTCTGTTTTGTCAAGAATTTCAGTTGAAGAAAAAAACAGATATTTGAAGCTTTTTGACTTTCTGGCTCATAAAAATGATGTTTGTGACGCTATTAATCTGGATATATCAAAAACAAAAGGTATGAAAATTTCTTCTCATAATCTTCAGGAAGTAATAATGAAATATTATGAGATAGCCGGAGAACAGGAAAAATTGCAAAAAATTCAAGATTCTTTAAAAGAGAATGCTAAAAAATAACTATTACAGCAATCTTTTACATCTCCCTGTGTCATAGGATTCAAAGCGAGAACCGAGTGTATCGGGATAAATGAGGATTTCGATTTTGTTCTAACGCCCAAATTGCAAAAAAGAGCCATTATCCAATGGTCTTTGAAATTGTGTAAGTTAAAACGCTATTGCATAAGCGACTAAGTTGTTATAGAATACAGTCTTTATAAATTCCTCTTTTCAGTTATGTCAAAGAAGTGCGGTATCAGTAAAAATAAATCTGGGTTGGTTGGCAATAAAGTCTCTCACTCAAATCGTAAAACAAAAAGAAAGTTTCATGCGAATATTCAAAAATATTCTTTGAAGAGTGATGTACTAGGTTGTTTTATTCGATTAAGGGCGGCTCCTTCCAGTATTAGAACTGTTGACAGCAAGTTTGGTTTAGATAATTATCTATTGAACACAAAAAACTCCAAACTTGCCTCTCCTGCATTGAAGGTTAAGAAAAGATTGCTGGCAAGCATGAAAAAGAAAGAAGCTGCAACTGCTGCTTAGCAGCGCTTTAACAACATTTAGACGCCTATTGAATAACAAAATAACAGGTTATTTTTGACAAGATTCTGGGCAGGCATTTTTTTCGATATTACTCTCTAAATGACTTGAGTCACAGAGGAGGCATATTTTTTACTCTCAATCTCCTGACATGAAAGTTAAATTCTGCCCCTAATATGAATATGAAGCTACTAAAATAAAAAAATAACAGCGCTATAATAACACTTGCTATGCTTCCATATATAGTGCTGATTTGATGGAAAGAATCGATATAGTACGTAAATAATTTTGCACAACATATCCATAAAGCAATCGCCAATACACTTCCTGGCAGTGCATCAGAGAATCTTTGCTTTGTGTTAGGTAAAAAGTAATATAAAAAAGCTAATATCACCGATCCAAACATTGCGCTCGCAAAACTTCTAAAAAATGAGGTTTGATTTTCTAGATTCAGCAAAAATTCTATATTGTCAGATTTAATATATTTTGAAAAATTAACCACTAATTTTGGAAACAATGTAAGAAAAAAGATAACAAATATAGTTATTATTATCACAATCATAAATTCAATAACACTCAAAAAACGCCTTATTATATAAGGTGGAGTGCTATCAACTCTATTCGCTTTATTCAACACCGTTCTCATAGCCTCAAAAATAGATGAAGATGTCCATATAGCACTTAAAACAGCTATTGTTAATAAATTATGAGGGGGTTTATCTAAAAGCTCCTTAATACGAGGTTTTAATACAATGATTAAGTTATTATCATCTATTATCAAATGAGTGATATATTCAAAGAAATGCGAAGAGCCTATTAAGGCTACAATCAGTGCCAAAAAGAATATAAAGGGTAATATAGAAAGCATCAGTAAAAAAGAAAGGTATCCAGCATGCTCTATACCATCATGGTCTATAGCATCCATTACTGATCTGGCAATACACCTATAGATATTATACAAAAATCTAAATATCTTCATAGTTAACTTCATTTTGCAAACAACACAGCTTGCACGCATTGAGCATTAAATTTGCAATCGTTAAAGGTCCTACTCCACCAGGTACAGGGGTTATATAGTCAGCATGATTTTTTATATTATCAAAATCCACGTCGCCTATCAATTTTCCATCCACTCTATTTATTCCAACATCTATTACAAACGCCCCCTTTCGTACCCAAGATTTTTTCACAAGCTTGGGAGATCCTGCTGCTGCAATTAGAATATCAGCGTTAGCACACTCCTTTTCTATATCTAATGTTCTTGAATGCGCAATGGTCACTGTACAATTTTCATTTAAGAGTATATTCAGCATTGGCTTCCCAACAATGACCGATCTACCTATTATCACAGCTTTTTTACCAGATAAATTATCTCCTATATACTTTTTTAAAATTTGCAATATACCCTGAGGAGTGCAGGGCAAAATATACGAATTATTATGTTGCTGCAAACCCGCATTATATATGGAAAAAGCATCTATATCTTTATTGAAATCTATGTTACGAAAGACAATTTGAGAATCAAGATGCGAAGGCAAAGGAAGTTGAATCAAGATGCCTGTTATAGAAGAATCTGAATTGAATTTTAATACAGTCTCTTTCAGTTCATCATTAGAAATATCAGATTTCAAATGTATCAGCTTTGCATCTACACCAATAGCACTAGCAGTTTTTATTTTACGCTTCACATATACCAAACTTGCAGGATTTTCTCCAACTAAAACCGTCACTATTTTAGGAGTCTTATTAAGCAGCTTTTTAAGACGCTCAATCTTTAACCTTACCTCTTGAATCAACGCTTCCGCTAATAATTTACCATCTATTATTTCAGGCATTGGTTGGTACACCTTTTGTTGTGGAATGTTGAAAATGAAGAGGCTTGTTAGGATTGAGCATCTTGTAAGCACTGTGTGCTGCAATCGCTGCTTCAGAAAAACCAGATAATATGAGCTTTAATTTTCCTGGATATGAACATATATCACCTATTGCAAACACACCACTTAAATTTGTGGACATAGAATAAGGATCAACAGATATATGGTTGTTAGAAAAATTTATCCCCCAATCCAACATAGCACCTAAGGTATTGGTCATACCAAAGAATAATAGTAAATATTCTGTCGGAATTTCACGTAAATTACCTTCTAAATCCTTCAAGGCCACAGATTGCACCAATCCTTTTTCTCCTTGCAAAGAATGCAGCTGATATGGGGCTATTATCTCAATTTTACCCTGTTCAGAGAGTTTTTTCATTTTTTCTACGCTATTAGGCAAAGCCTTAAAAGTCTCTCTTCTATGTATCAAAAAGACTTTCTTAGCAATGTCTTTGGCAAGCATAATCGTCCAATCTAGAGCAGAATCTCCCCCTCCTGCAATTGAGACGACTTTATCTTGAAAAAGACTAACGTCAGAAATGTGAAAAAATACAGATTTGTTTTCAAATTCTGAGAGATTTGCTACTGGGGGTCTTCGAAACTCAAATGATCCTGCCCCAGCCGCAATCACTATCACCTTGCTTTTAATGATATTGCCATCTTCCATATGAATCTCCCAACCACTCCGCTTTATTATCTTCACACACTTTTTTCCAAGATAATATGTTGGTTTAAAAGGCTGAATCTGCTTTTTTAGGTTATTAATAAGATCTTGTGCTCTTATTTTTGGAAAGCCCGGAATATCATAAATAGGCTTTTCCGGGTATAAGCCAGAACACTGGCCTCCAATAAATTCCTGACTGTCTATCACACAGGAAGATAAATTTAGCATTCCAAATTGAAAAGCAGCGAACAAACCCACAGGGCCAGCGCCTATTATAGCAACATCGTACAACGCTTAAGAGATATATTTAATATACCCCTTAGTAATATATTTCTTAAATTTCTTCAAGATGTAATTTTCAGATTGTACAAGTCCATAACATATTGAACTAATGAGTGTTACTACAATTTAAAGACCAGCTATGACATCGCCTATTTTGATATCTCATTAATTGCTTGACAAAGCTTTAGCAGGAAAGATTTTTGAAGCCTTATATGAGGGATATATTGTAGATAATAAAGAAATAATCAATGATGATACAATAATCACCACTATATTTTTATAATCAGGGTAAGAAGGGATGGTTGAAAGAAAGTAAATAACAGGATCAAAAATAGTTGCACCGGACACTGATTCAAAAAATCCTTTGATGTTCTCAAGATTATATGAAACCAATATCCCCAACAAAGAGCCTAAAAATGTACCAATAACTCCTAGCATAAATCCACACAGCATAAATATTTTCACAATTGAAATTTTTGTTGCCCCTAAACTTATTAAAATAGCAGTATTTTTACTTTTTTCATTCGTGAGCATAACAAGGGAAGATACAATATTAAATGCTGCTATCAAGATAATTAAAAACAAAATCAAAAACATTGTATTTCTTTCCATTTTTAATGCAGACATTAGTGATTGATTATTTCTCACCCAATCCTCTATATAGAGGCCCTTCCCCTTTAAAAAAGGACTGATTACGCTCTTTACTGCATCAAGCTTATTAGCATCGTTTAATACAATTTCAATTTCACTAATAGAATATTGTGCATCAAAAAGGATCTTGGCTTTATCAATTGGTATAAAGATCATGCTTTGATTATATTCATGCATTCCTAAATCAAAGATTTCAGCAACTTGAAAAGTTTTGATTCTTGGCATGGAACCAAAGATAGTTTCTGTAATTTGCGGAACAACTATTTTGACATTTTCGTTCTCTAAAACACCAAGCTTTCTAGCTAAATCGATGCCCAAAATAACATTATAACCATTGTCAAAGTTTTTTAATTTTAAACCAGGATTATTTTTCAGCATGATTGGTTTTTTTTTTATATCAACGCCAACCATGCCCTTTATATACACACCCTGAGAAGAGTTATTTGTGGTAATTAATCCTTGTCCAGTGTAAAGAGGAGCGAAGTATTTCACATCAGAAATTTTTTCTAACTCCTCTTTAATTTTTTCGTAATCTTGATTAGAGATTGTGTCATGGCTTCTTACAACCAAATGACCATTCACCCCCAAAATCTTATCTATCAATTCTATCTCATATCCTTTCATCACGCTCATCACTATAATTAAAGTCGCAACACCCAGTGTAATGCCAATTACAGAAAGCAAACCAGTGAAAGAAATAAAACGATCTTTAGAAGAAGTTAAATATCGAAGCGCTATATGAGATTCAAATTTTGATACGCTCATTTTTCTAAGTAGTAATTTTTAAAATTCCATCTTGCAATTTCAACACCTTGTCACTCAACGCTGCTATTTCAAGATCATGCGTGACTATCAAAGTCGTCGTGTGATACTTTTTTGTGAAGTGATACAATACCTCAAAGACCTCTTTGCTGTTTTTTGCATCCAAATTCCCAGTGGGCTCATCTGCTAGTATCACTTGAGGCTTGTTGATCAACGCTCTTACCATTGCAACTCTTTGCTGCTCCCCTCCAGACAAAGTCTTGGGATACCTGTTTTTTTTATCAATCAAACCCACATTATTTAGCAGAACATCTATCTCTTCATAATTAATCTCCTGATTGGATATTAATTGTGGCATAGCAATATTTTCCAAAACCGTAAACTCTGGAAGAAGATTGAAAGATTGGAAGATAAAACCGAATAGTTTAGATCTAATTTTAGCCTTGTTTTTTTCATTATGGTAGGCAACACCGTCAAAGATCATCTCTCCACCATCCAATGAATCTAGTAAGCCAACAACATTTAGCAAAGTGCTTTTACCAGCTCCAGAAGGAGCGACTATAGTAATAACCTGATCTTTCTCAAAACTATATGTTAAATTATCAAAGATAACAGTTTTTTGATCTGAGAAAGAAAAAGACTTTGATATGCCACGCAATACTAGACTAATAGCCCACTCCCAATTCTGTTAAAAATCCTTTAACACTTCATCAAAAAGCTGCTGAGATTCATCTACTGTCCCCTCTTTTGCTTCTTTTTGCACGTTTTCTTTAGCATCTAAAGAAGGTGATGGTATTTTTTCTCTTTCAACAACTTTACTACCAATCCTCTTTTTGTATATCTTTTTATCCGTCTTATCTTCTTTTTCACCTTTGCCATTTATAGCTTTGTGATTAAAAGAAAACTTATACCTACGTTTTTTATCAAGACCAGCATATTTCACTGTAACATCTTGTCCTTCCTGAAAATGTGTTTCTAAAGCATCCGCCTGAGATTTTTCTATATCAGAAATATGCACTAACCCTTCTATTTTATCAGCAACTCTAACAAAGATACCAAAAGGAGATACTTTGACAACTTTTGCAGCATAAATCGAACCTTCTTCAGGAGTGAAAACCAACTCCTTTATCTTGCTTAATACAGCGTCTAAATTATTTTGACTTTTAGCAAAGACTGATACATTACCATCGTTGTCAATGTCCACCTTAACATCATACGTTTCAGAAATATCTTTAATGACTTTTCCTCCAGCACCTATCACGTCTTTTATCCTCTTTGGATCTATTTTCATAGAACCATATTTTGGTGAAAAAGGACTGACATCCTCATTTTCAGTACCAAGAGCCATGTTCATAATACCAAGAATATGAGCACAACCTTCTTTTGCCTGAAGTATTGCGTTTTTCATGATATCTAAAGTTATCCCTGTAACTTTTATATCCATCTGTAACGCAGTTATACCATTTTTAGTAGCGGCAACTTTGAAATCCATATCCCCTAAAGAATCTTCATCGCCAAGTATGTCAGAAAGAACTACATAGCGATCTTTTTCTAAAATCAACCCCATAGCTATTCCTGATACAGGATTTTTTATCGGTACCCCAGCAGAAATAAGAGATAAAGTGGAAGCACAAACAGTCGCCATTGAAGATGAACCATTTGACTCAGTGATCTCACTCACAACACGCATCGTATAAGGATATTTATCAGACGAAGGTAAAACAGCCTGTAAAGCTTTGTTAGCTAATTTCCCATGACCTATCTCCCTTCTTCCAGGAGGTTTCATTTGACCAACTTCTCCAACTGAGTAAGGAGGAAAGTTGTAATGCAAGAGAAATTTTTCACTTGTTACACCAGTTATATTATCAATCACCTGTGCATCTTGAGCGCTTCCCAAAGTGACCGTAGCTAATGCTTGAGTCTCTCCTCTGGTAAACAAAGAAGAGCCGTGCGCCCTTGGCAATAATTTCATTTTGCAATCAATAGGTCTAACATCTTTTAACCCTCTCCCATCAATCCTCTTATTAGAATCAAAGATGGAGTTTCTAACGATATTTTTCTTTAAATTCTTAAAGCATATGTTGAATATATTAAGAGAAAATCCTTCTTTTTCGCTATATTCATTTAATGCCTTTTCATAACAAATATCTAGAAATTCAACTCTCTTCTTCTTATCATGATTTTTATAGGCCTCAGCGATTTCATCTTTAAATTGACTAGACAGTTGATCATATACCAAATTCAATTCAGATTTTTGATACTCAAAAGGTTCTTTGCTCGCAGCACTGGCTAAGTCTTCAATAAGATCTATCACTGGCTTGATGTTTGTGTGAGCAAAATCAATCGCCCCTGCCAATTTTTCATCACTAATTTCTTTAGCAGAAGATTCTATCATCATCACAGAATCCGAAGTTGCCGCAACAACCAAATCCAAATCTGAAAATTCTAAATCTTTTTCTGAAGT
>CBFHIH010000014.1:11989-23031 GCA_965655955.1 Candidatus Midichloriaceae bacterium
CACCCCTACTTTTGCAGATCCAACCACCTTTAAAAACGGAAGTCCTGAAATTTTCAAAGCAGCAGAAGAGCCTATGATAGCCAATACATCATTAGGAACGCTAGGATCATAAGACAAAACTTTGCAAATTACATTCACTTCATGAAAAAAATCTTCTGGAAACAATGGTCTGATTGGCCTATCAATAAGCCTAGAAATCAAAACCTCACGCTCCGTTGGTTTTCCTTCACGTTTAATAAAACCACCCAAAAATCTCCCTGCAGCATAATACTTTTCCAGATAATGCACAGAAAGAGGGAAAAAATCTATGTCGTGTTTCATTTTCTTTGCATAAGTAACTGCGCATAGAATGACAGAATCACCCATTTTCACTATCACAGAACCATCAGCTTGTCTTGCTATGGCACCGGTCTCTAATTCAAGCTTTTTACCCTGCCACTCTATACTTTTTGTTACAATATTAAACATTTCGTATCTTTATCTCTTTTTTAGTTTTAATTTTTTCATCAATTTTGCACATGCATCAGTGTCGACTTTGTTGAAATATCTCAATAATCTCCTTCTCTTTGTCACATATGCTAAAAGACCTCTTCTAGTTTGATAATCTTTTTTATTTTCTTTGAGATGCTCAGTTAAATTATTGATCTCATGTGTGAATATTGCGCACTGCACTTCAGGAGATCCTGTATCTCCTTCAAATCTAGCAAATGCTTTGATAATATTCTCTTTAGCAGCTTTATCTATCGACATCTAATACCTCCTTATATTAAAAAACTTTTATCGGCTTCAATAAGCCATGCACAAACTTTGTTATCGCAATTAAAGACTCTTCGTTTTTAACAGCAACTAATGAGTCTGTCGGAAGACATGAAGAAGCCTCAACAGACCTTCCCTTCTTTAAAGCGACAGCATCCAGACCCCCAATAGCATGCACTATGATGTCGTCCAGCACATGATCTAAAGGAAGGATATTCTTTGTCAAGTATTCATAAAAATCTTCTTTGTGCAAGGACATTTCTTGGTCCTGATTTATATTCAATAACTTATAGCTACCCTTAATTCCATATAAATTCCTTCGAAGTTTTATAACATGACATAAAGCTTGCAATGAATCTGCTAGATCATTGGCAAAAGATCTGACATAAAAACCTTTACTACAGATGATCTCAAAACTTGTGACGCCCTTTTCATGTGAAATCACTGAGCATGAATCAAGAAAAACTTTTTTTACTGGCATTTCTATATCTACGCCTTGTCTAGCTAATTTATATGCTCTTTTGCCATTGATCTTCACAGCAGAAAAATGATGTGGCTTTTGGTCTATGAAACCCAAAAAATTTTGGATACACCTTTCTATATTTTCCAATTTGGGAATAAAATCCTTTTTTTCTATAACTGACCCTGTCAAATCACCTGTTTCGGTTTTAGATCCCCATTGAACAGAAAAGGTATAGCTTTTTTTGATGTTCATTGCATATTCAATCAACCGCGTTGCTTTGCCTAAAGCAATCAATAAAAACCCTGAAGCAAATGGATCTAAAGTCCCTGAGTGCCCAACCTTTGTCTTAATACATCTCTTGATTCTGCTTACAACATCAAAAGAGGTCATACCAATTGGTTTATCCACCAAAAGCCATCCATTTTTCAAATCTTTATCCATATCTTAATTCGTATTTCTTGTTAAAAAAAGATTAATAAAAAATAGATATAACTCCATCTTTACATCCACATCATTAAATTTACATGCTATTTCAAGCTTCACTAGATCATATAAAAGATCTACAGCATCAGAATATGAGAGTTTATTACAGATATCAGAAATCCAACTTTTTTCTTTAAAAAAAATAGGTGGAGATAAAAAATTCATCGCTTGGTGCAACGAAGTCTTCTTTTCATAGGCAATTTTTTTTATCTCCATAACTTTTGATGCATAACTTTGCAAAATCCTTATTATCATAATCTCTGATGTGTCATCATTAGATAATCTAGACATTTCTTGAAGAAAAATATCTTTGTTTTTACTAATCACTGCATGAAAAAATAACAAAATATAACTTTTTTTCTCATCAATAAATAATCTTTCTATATCCGTCATGGATATATCATTACCTGTGCAATATAGAAGCAATTTTTCTAACTCATTATGAATCACCTGCACGTTTTCAGGCATCAAATTGGCTAGTTCTAATACTAAGTCACTCTTAAGATTAACATCTCTGTTGCGAAAAAAATTCGATATAAAATGTTGTGTATCAGAGCTTTCAAGAGCGTAGCAATTAATTACACACAAGTTATCAATGGTAACCAGCTTTTTATATGCCGAGCTAGATTTTCTTAAATTTTTTGAGTGAATAACAACTATAACATCAGAACCACAAGATTCTAAAAAAACTTTTAATAGCTTTTCAGATATAGCAGTGCCATCAAGATCTTTAATTATCACGGCTTTTGTATTGTCAAACAATTGCAAAGAACTTAGACTCTGACGTAGCAAAGATGGGTCTTTTTTTATTTCCGCATAGTCATAAACCTCTTTATTGACTCGCTTCTCTTTAAAATACGCTGTAAGTATTTTGTGCTCAGCATAAACCATTTGCCCAACATCATCACCCATAAATAAGAATATGCCACTAAAAAACTGCTGTTTAAGAAAATCCTCTATAAATGTAAATTTTATCTCTTTCACTTTTAATAAGGAGGATAATTCAAGTTTTTAGGCGAAACAGTAAAGATCTCATAACCACTCTCTGTCACTGCAATTGTATGTTCAAATTGTGCGGAGAGGGAATTATCTTTTGTCACAACCGTCCACTTATCATTTAAAAGCCTTGTTTTCCAGTCTCCAGCATTTATCATGGGCTCAACAGTGAAAAACATGCCTTCTTTCAAAATCAGATCATTGTTCTTTTCATTATAGTGCAAAACACTAGGAGATGTGTGAAAAACCTTCCCTATACCATGCCCACAATATTCTCTCACTGATGAATAATTGTGCTTTTTTACATAATCTTCTATAGTCCTTCCTATATCATTCAATATAGCTCCTGGCTTCACAACTTCTATTCCTCTCATCATAGCCTCATATGTAACTTCCACTAACCTTTTTGCTTTTATAGGGATTTTTTTACCAACATAATACATTCTACTCGTATCACCATACCAACCATCTAAGATAACGGTTACATCTATGTTAACAATATCTCCATCCTCTAACTTTCTTGCGCTGGGTATGCCATGACAAACAACATGATTGATAGATGTGCAGATTGATTTGGGGAAACCTCTATAATTTAAAGGTGCTGGGGTTGCATTAGAGGCAATGATTATATTATGACATAAAACATTAAGCTCCTCTGTGGTGACTCCAGGGCGTATATAATCCGTGACATAATCCAACACTTCAGCAGCGAGTTGGCCTGCTTTTCTCATTTTTTCATAATCCTCTTGCGAATGTATCACAATATCATCTTGCATTTTTCTTTACCCGTCTATAAAACTATCATTGTGTCTAGTAAGCATGAAGCTAACCTATGGAAAATAGCATATACAAACTGAAAAGAGAAATCTTTTTCAAAACCTTGGAATTACTGCCTTTTGAAAACTTTTATGATCACATTTTAGAAAAAGCATGCAAAGAACTAGAGATTTCAAAAAAATATAAAACACTGATATTTCCAAACGGGAATGATGATTTTTTGGATATGTATTTTTCTGAAACAGAGAAAAAATTAATCTCTGCATTAGGGAAGGAATTAAAAGAAATCAAAGGAATAACCTCAAAGATACATCAAGGCGTAGTTCTACAGATTGGTATATTTAATGAGCATAAAGCATCGTTTCAAAAAATAGATGAATTCCTCACATTGCCTTGGAATTTGGCAAAGAAAGGCAAATATACATGGAAAATATCAGATGTCATATGGTCTGATGGCATCTGCGATACTTCTATGGATTTTAACTTCTATACAAAAAGAGCTATTCTTTCTTATGCATACTCATTAACCATAAAATATTGGCTAACTGATAACTCTGAAGATTTTATTGATACAAAACAATTTTTGCATCGAACGCTCAAATTCATTACAAATGGCGCAAAAAATGTGAAGAGTTTTAAAGAGAGGTGGTTATAATTTCCAGCACCACTCATTTTGCACAGTTGTGCAATTATAATTCAGGCTATACAGATCATATAACAACGTTTAGTGTAATTTGTGAAAGGTAAGATATATATATGCCAGCAATGTGGAGTTGCTGCTAAAAAATGGGTGGGAAAGTGCCCGGAGTGTTCTGCATGGGGTAGTATCGTTGAGGAATTTGTTGAGTCAAAAAAAGCAAAATCGTTAACTAAAGTTTTTGATAAAGATTTGAATTTAGAGAGTTTAGAGAGTATAACAACGACTTTCTCAAGGATTGACACTAAAATAGAAGAGATAAACGGAGTGCTGGGAGGTGGGATTGTTAAAGGTTCTGCAGTGCTGATAGCTGGAGAACCTGGCATAGGAAAATCCACATTAATCTTGCAATTATCTAATAAAATCGCATCTGACAATCTGAGCGTGATTTATGCCACCGGGGAAGAGTCTTTGGAGCAAATCAAGCTCCGTTCTTCTCGACTTAACATTCGCAATAAGAATATTGTGGTTACCAATCATGTTTCATTAGATCTATTACTTGCTTTAATATTAAAAAATAAGCCTGATTTTCTTATTATAGACTCTGTGCAGACTCTTTATTTTGATAAAATCGACTCTCCTTCTGGTAGCGTTAGTCAAATCAGAACTTGTGTGCATGAGTTGATACAGACTGCTAAGCTTGTTGGAACAACCTTAATATTGATTGGGCACATAACCAAAGAGGGACAGATAGCTGGCCCTAAGATTCTTGAGCATGTCGTTGATGTTGTTTTATCATTTGAGGGAGATCATAGCAAGCAATTGAGAATTATAAGATCCACAAAAAACAGACATGGATCAACGAACGAAGTTGCATTTTTTCAGATGGTTGAGGGAGGGTTGAAGGAAATTTCAAACCCTTCAAGCCTCTTCTTACCGGAAGATTGTTTGGGTATGGAAAAGCAAGGAAGTTGTATATTCGTAGGAATAGAAGGAACAAAGGCAGTGCTGTTAGAAATACAAGCTTTAGTGGTACCAAGTTTCTTAGCAAGCCCAAGAAGGGCTACAGTTGGTTGGGATCATAACAGACTTGCGATGCTTTTGGCTGTTCTGAACGCAAAGTTAGGTGTCAATGCACTCAATAAAGAAGTGTATTTAAATGTTGTTGGTGGATTGAAAATCAATGAGCCAGCAGGAGATTTAGCTGCTGCTATAGCATTGTTTACTGCAGCTTATAATATGTCATTTCCAAACAATACAGTTGCTTTTGGCGAAATTGGCTTGTCTGGCGAGGTAAGGCAAGTAATAAATACTGATGCGAGAATTAAGGAGGCTGAGAAGCTAGGCTTTAAGCAGGCCATTGTTCCTAAAAGCGTAGATTATTCTTGTAATATGAAGCTAGTTAAGGTAAGTCACTTGGAAGAGGTAAAGAAATTTTTGTTTAATATGAACAACAAAAAAAGCAGTGCTGAAAAATGAATATTATTGATTACTCAACCATCTTTTTGATTTTTATATCGGCAATTTTTGGTCTGTATAGGGGTTTCATAGTTTCGGTTGTTAGCTTAACAGGCTGGGTCATTGCAATATGCTTGACTTATCATTTTTTTCCTGGTGTTGAAAAATATTTAGCGGCATACATTAAGTATACTGTTATCGTCATTTTATTGAGTAGCGCTGGTTTATTAATATTCTTTTTGGCAATAATTGGTTTAATAAATTCGTTAATATATAAACTCATGAGTTCTTGGAAACATGGATTTACAGATAAATTCACTGGCTTTTTATTTGGGGCTTTCAGGGGGGTTTTAATTTGTTTCTTTCTGTTTTTTTGCTTTTCTATTACCCTTAAAACACTGTCTGGAAAAAAGAGCTCCCTGGTTTTAGATGATTACCCAGATATTCTTATGAAATCAGCAAGTTTTGATTTTTTAGACAAAGGGACTAAGCTATTCAGTGCAATGCTTCCCTCTTCTTTTTCTCAACGAGTATCAAATATTTATGATAATATCAGCGAAAAAGACGTCGATATAAGGTTTGTTGAAAGGATGATTATAAAACTTTCAGACTTTTTATCTGAAGATGAGATCAGAAGAGTGAATCTAATGAGGCAAGATATGATTGTCACAGATTCTAATGAGATCATAGATATAAAAACTGCAAAAGAGCTTTTAACTATATATCGAAAGAAGATCCATGAAGGAAAAATCAAAGAAAACTTCTTGCAAAAAGAAGATATCACCAGGCTAAAAAGAATAATAAAAGACGCTTTAGAAGATTAAGTCAACACTCTTCATCCTTATCATGAAACAAAAAAGAGCCGTTATGCAATGCTCTTTTATATTCTATTTTGATTAGAATATGCTTACTATAGTAAAAAATTCTTTTTTTATATAATCACTCATTAAGTCAAAACAAAAATGTTTATTTCTTGATAGATCTTTATCAATAGGTATCTTTGCAACACTCTCTATGCCGTGCTCTTTACATTTATTAGACAAAGTATTATTCATGCCAAATACATATTCTTTTTCACTGCCATTAATGTAATATGACATATTCTCAATAATTCCAGCAACTGGAATCCCTAATTTTTTTAGCATATCCACTGATTTAAACGCATCAAACACCGCCAATTCATGTGGAGTTGTTACTACTATTGCAGAATCAATATGGTAATTTTGAGATAAAGTGAGATGAATGTCTCCAGTCCCAGGAGGAGTATCCATGATCAAATAATCTAAATCATCATCCTTGCCCCAATTAACAAGCTTTAACAATTGATGAATTGCTTTAGTCAACATCGGTCCTCTCCATATTAATGAAGCATCAGATTTTGTCAAAAAACCTATCGACATAATCTCAATCCCAGATGTTTTGAATGTCTCTATCTTACCTTCATTAATTTCAATTTCTTCAGATATTTTAAACATATGAGGAATTGATGGACCATAAATATCTAAATCAACTAATCCTACCTTTTTTCCAATGCTTGATAAATAAAGAGCGAGACTTGCTGCAACAGTTGATTTCCCCACCCCTCCTTTTCCAGAAACTATTGAAATTACCTTCTTAATATTAGGTATTTTATACTTCATGATTATGATATCTGCCCAAATGTTTTTATGGTGGCCTTTGGATGAATCTCATTTTGAGATAATACTGTTATATTAGGTCTAACTCTTTCAATAATCGATCTAATAAATGGACGAAAAGTTGGTGAAGTAAGTATACAAGGAACAGTGTTGAGTGAAACAAGATGATCATAAAGTTTAATAACTGCATTGACAAACTCTCTTAATTTACTCGGAGGCATTGCTAATTGCTTATTATCACTTTCTCCGACCAAAGATTCTTGAAAAATCTGCTCCCATGCCAAAGATAAAGTAATAACAGGTATATGTCCTTGATCGGTCATCAGATTATAACATATCTGTCTAGAAAGCTTTGCTCTAACATGCTCAACAATTCTTGGTATATTTTTTGTACTCGAAGCTATTTCAGAAATTGATTCCAAAATAGTTGGGAAATCTTTAATTGTCACATCTTCACTCAAAAGATTTTGAAGTATTCTTTGTAACGTCACAACACTAATCTGAGCTGGAATAACCTCATCAGCTAATTTCTTATGATCATCTTCAAGGTTATTGATCAATTTTTGCGTTTCACTATACGTGAGTAGTTCAGTGATATTATCCTTAACTATTTCGGTTAGGTGAGTTGAAATAACTGTAATTGGATCTGCGGTTGTGTAATTTTTTGACTCTGCTTCACTTTTTAAGTTTTTGTCAATCCACTTTGCATTCAAGCCAAAGACTGGTTCTTTTGTTTGTTCACCATCTAATAAAATAGTTCCTCCTGACGGATTAATAACCAATAATTTTGAAGGAAATAAGTTACCTTCTCCACACTCAATATCCTTAATTTTGATAATATATTTTCTATGGTCTATTTGTATATTATCTTGGATTCTAACGGGAGGCAAAACGAATCCTAAATCTTTGGCTATTTGTTTTCTGAGCTCCTTAATTTGATCTGTCAATTGAAAATCCTTAGTATTATCAACCATTTCAAGAAGCTCGTACCCTAATTCTATTTTTATATAGTCTATCTTTAATGATCGCATAATCATTTCTTCCTGAGTCGGTTCTTTTTGCCTTTGCGACTCTCCTTTTTTCACCTCATCTTCTTGAGCTAACACTTCTTTTTTGTTTTTCACAAAATAAGAAATTCCAAAACACGCTAACCCTATGCCAATAAATGGCACAGCGGGGATACCAGGCATTATTGCCATGAAAAACAATAAAATTCCGCATCCCATAAGAGCATTTGGGTGGTTGCTCAGCTGTTCTATCACAGCTCTATCGGCAGAACCCTTGACACCAGATTTGGTCACCAACAAACCCGCTGCAATAGAAACTATCAAAGCAGGTATCTGAGCAACCAGACCGTCTCCAATGGTTAACAAAGTATAGGTTTTTAGCGCTTGATCAAAAAACATACCTTTTTGGGCCACGCCTATAATTATGCCACCTATGAAATTTATAAAAGTTATCAAAAGACCAGCTATGGCATCTCCTCTCACAAATTTACTGGCACCATCCATCGCACCAAAAAAGGTGTTTTCATTCTCAAGTTCTTTCCTGCTTTTCTTAGCTTCTTGGTCTGTAATTAAGCCAGCAGACAAATCAGCGTCTATTGACATTTGTTTCCCAGGCATGGAATCCAAGCTAAATCTAGCCGCAACTTCTGCAATACGCGTGGAACCTTTTGTGATAACAACAAAATTAATAATGGTTAAAATTCCAAATACTATCACACCAATAATTACTGAACCTTGCATCACAAAATATCCAAACGCCTCAACAACATGTCCAGCTGCATCCGGTCCCAAATGTCCTTTTGAGAGTATCAGCCTTGTTGTCGAAACATTAAGTGCTAACCTAAAAAGAGTCACAATTAATAAAATGCTCGGAAAAGCACTAAAATCCAATGATTTATCAATAAACAAAACTGTTAAAAGTATTAATACTGAAAAAGCTATGGAGATACTGAGCAAATAATCCAAAAAAAATGAAGAAACTGGAAAAATTAAAAAACTGATTATGGATAAAATTCCAAAAGCGAACAATATATCTTTCTTTAGAAGAAAAGTTTTTAAAATTTTTGCAGTGTCTTGCCCTTGCAACCAACGTATGACATTTTTCACATCAAGCATTTAGATTCACACTATAAATTTTCTCAGCATAAAATTGAGTATACCATTACTCTTCAAATACAAAGCTTCAATTTCTGTATCCACTCTTGATAACAAGTTAATTTTGTTAACAACTTTATTATCTTTTTTTACTAAACAAACTACCTGTTGCTTTGGAGTAATTTCACCCACTTCTAATGATATTAACTCATTACCTTCTAACTCCATCTCTTGAACGCCTAGATTGATATATTCTAATGGTAAAACTCCCATACCTATCAAATTCGACCTATGTATTCTCTCAAAACTCTCTGCAATCACACATTTAACTCCCAGCAAATACGTCCCTTTTGCTGCCCAGTCCCTTGAAGAACCAGTTCCGTATTCCTTGCCCGCAAAAACCACAAGAGGGATATTACGCGCCCTATATTTTTTGGCAGCATCATATATAGAAAGCTTAGCAGAATAATCTATATTATCATACCAGGTAGTATATCCACCCTCTTTTCCTTTGGCCAGCTTGTTTTTTATTCTAATATTGGAAAAAGTTCCCCTTTCCATTACCTCGTTGTTGCCCCTTCTTGCGCCAAATGAATTAAAATCTTTAGGATCAACCCCTTTGCTGATAAGATATCGACCAGCAGGACCATCTTCATTTATTTCCCCAGCAGGGCTTATATGATCAGTAGTCACAGAATCGCCAAACACAGCTAATATCCTTGCATTATTCAAAGAGAAATCTACATCTTCATCAGTAAAGAAGGGAGGTCTCTTGATATAAGTGCTTTGAGTATCCCAACGATAACATGTATCTTGGTTCTCTTTTATACCCTTCCACTCCTCACTTCCTTCATACACATCTTGATACTTCTCCATGAATAAGACGTCTCTCAGATTTAAATCTATGATATCGCATATTTCCTTTGAAGTTGGCCACAAGTCCTTCATATATATTCTTTTCGTGCCATTCACACCTATTACGTCCTTGGATAAATCTTTTGATAATTCACCCAATAGAGCAAAAATCACACAGAGCATTGGAGAAGCCAGATAATTCTCCTTAACTAGTGGATGAATCCTACCTTCAAAATTTCTATTTCCAGATAAAATAGCTGCGGCAATAAATTCTTCATTTTCAATGTCAGCTTTTACTTGTTGATCAAGATCTCCAGAATTACCAATGCACGTTGTGCAACCATACCCAACAACATTAAAACCTAGTTGTTCGAGATAGTATAATAAGCCTGCTTTTTTTAAATATTCCGTCACAACTCTTGAGCCAGGAGCAAAAGAGGTTTTCACCCAACTTTTAGTCCTCAAACCATATTCATATGCCTTTTTAGCTATTAATCCAGCACCTATCAAAACATATGGGTTAGAAGTGTTAGTGCAGCTTGTGATGGCTGAAATCACCACTTTTTTTGACAAATTTAATTTGTCATCTTTATGCTTATATGCACAATATTGCTTTAATTCTGATAACAATATCCTATCTTGAGGTATTTTAGGACCAGCAATGCAAGGTTCGATACCCTCTAGATTCAAAGAAATGCGTTGATCATAATTAGCTACCTGCTCATCAGACCACATGCCTTGATTTTTCATGTAGGATTTTATCAATTTTATATCATTCTTATTCCTACCAGTTAACTCTAGATACTTAATGGTTTCTTCATCAGTGGGAAAATAAGCAACGGTGGCCCCATATTCAGGAGTCATGTTTGATATAGTAG
>CBFHIH010000015.1:0-20543 GCA_965655955.1 Candidatus Midichloriaceae bacterium
CGGTACTATAACAAACCCCATGCTTTTTAGCAAGGCTTTTTTATTGCTTTTTTGAACATATTCTTTATTTAAAAGGCTTTTTTTACTATTACTTAAGGAAAAATAAATATTTGATAGCTTTGCTACTTTGTTTTCAAGATTAATATGTTTGCCTATTTTTACATCATAATCATAATAGCTAGATTCATATTTTTCCCTTGTTTTTCTGCTGCCATATATAAACAATAATTCACTAAAATATTTATCGAAATTTTTATTATAGGAAATGCCAATAGCATTGTTTGAATAATGGGTGTTAAAGCCAAATTCTTTCAGCAGCAGCAGCGAGAGATTTAGTTTTAGTATTTTTACCATCGAATAAATTCCACCAGTGTTATAGCTATGGTGCTTGTGATATTTGGAATATTTTTGTGTATATCCTAATGTATACACAAAACCTTTTTCGTTAAAAATACTAGAGTTGATGTTAGCGATCAGATTTAAAGGTTTTTTTTCTCCATCAAGATTGCTATAGGTGTGCGCACGCTCTGTTTTATATAGCTCAAAAAAATCTGAAAAATACTCAAGATTATTATTTTCAACTGAGAGATTTAAAGGTTTTTTGGGTGTTAGAAAAAATGATTTACCGTACTTCAGCCTATATTCTCTCTTGCTGTTAAAAGAAGATTCTAATTTATCGCCATCTGATACAACATCTGATGCTGTGATAAGGGTTGAGTTATATCCTAAATCACTTGTATTATCTGAAGAGATATTGTGCGGTGAGTTGAGTGCTAAATCTGCAATAAATTTGGTTTTATTTAACTTTAATACAGCAGTACATTCTGTGCCCAATGAATTAAGGGGTAATTTTTCAAAGCTCAAATCAATGTAATTAGGGTATATTTCTTTATTTATAAAATCTAAATAACCTTCCGTTCTCTGCGCGTTAAAGAATTTTATGTTTTTTATATATGATGCAGTGCTCTCAAGTATAGAATCGTAGTATTGAGAGCCTGTGTGCAGCACTTTTATCTCTGTGAATTTGCATGTAGACTTTTGTGCTATTTTTGTGACATGGCTTTTGTTTAAGAATTTTTTTTTGATTTCTGTTAAAGAGTAATTAATCGCTGCATCTAATTTATTTATTTTTTTTGCTGGATGATAGGTCTTTTTCTTAAGTCTTTCGATCTTATGATCATCTTTTCTTCCATCAGGGCCAGGACCGGATTCGCCTCTTGTCCACGGCACAAAGCCTTTAGGCTTTTTTGGAGAAGAGGGATGTGTTTCCTTATATGATGGAGTGACAGGAGGAGGCGTTGGTGTAATAGTGGGAGGTGGCATCACTTCTAATTCAAGTCGTGTAGATGCAAGTAATTTTTTGTTATCTAATTCAAGTAACTGCTTATTTCTTTCTTTTAGAGAATCAAGGGTGGAAAGGTCTATGGGTTGTATCTTTGGTATGCGTTCTACATTTATTTCAGAATCTTCTTTACTTAAAATTTCATGTGTGCTCAAGGCTCCGTATGTATTGGGAGCTGCATATGCTGAAAAGTAGTAGCCAATTGATGTGAAGATTAAAAGAAATGCAGCTCCTTTGTAAATGAGCACTGTTTCATCTAATTTAAATAGTCTTAAAGGTTAATTTAATCATGTAGAGTAATATTGTTTAAGATGCTTGTGCAATTTTCTCCACAATGATCTACTAGTAATTTAATATAAAACTGCTCTCCAATTAATCCTTCAGAAGCTTCTTCGCTCGGGTACTTTGGTTCGGTGGAATTTATTCTTCCAATCCTATCAAATTCATCGCCTGATCCTGAAAAAGTTGCGCTGTGAGCATGAGTTGATCTATCGCCATATTTATTTCTTGCAGTCATTTTTCACACATCTATTTGTTAGTTTGCGCAATATTAACAAACAAAATATCTTTTATCAATAAGAAAATAAAACTTTAATAAAAAATTAATGCAAATTATGATTTGATAGTGCGGAGTTAAGGATATATAATGTGGCAAAATACATAGGTTAGCCGTGTTACTCAAGGATATAAGAGCTTCTTTTCTTGATTATTTTGCCAATAATAATCATAAAACTTTGCCATCATCTTCATTGATTCCCCATGATGATCCATCTTTGTTATTCATAAATGCTGGGATGGTGCAATTTAAAAATCAATTTACAGGAATAGAGAAAGTCGCTCACAAGAGGATCGTCACCGCTCAAAAATGCATCAGAGCAGGGGGTAAGCATAATGATTTAGAAAATGTTGGTTACACTGCAAGGCATCACACTTTTTTTGAAATGCTTGGTAATTTTTCATTTGGAGATTATTTCAAAGAGCAAGCCATCTATTATGCGTGGGAATATTTAACAAAAGTGTTAGAGATATCTAAAGAAAGGCTTTATATGACTGTGTATCATGAGGATGATGAAGCTTTTGATTTATGGAAAAAGATTGCTGGGGTTTCAGAGGGCAGGATAATCAAGATATCAAGTCAAGATAATTTTTGGTCTATGGGAGACGTTGGTCCATGTGGGCCATGCACAGAAGTGTTTTATGATCATGGCGACAAAGTATTTGGTGGGTTGCCAGGCACAAAAAATGAGGATGGTGACAGATATGTAGAGATATGGAATTTGGTCTTTATGCAGTTTGAAAAATTAGCTAATGGCACGATCGTAGACCTTCCTAAGCCATCAATTGACACGGGGATGGGATTGGAAAGAATTGCCAGCGTTCTTCAAGGAGTGCATAACAACTTCGATGTTGACATCTTTAAGAACCTGATTGAGCTCTCGATGTCTCTCACCAAAAATAATAAAGATATAGCATCTCATAGAATCATTGCAGATCATATAAGATCATCTTGCTTTTTAATAGCAGATGGCATTCAGCCCTCAAACGAAGGGCGTGGATATGTTCTAAGAAGAATCATGAGAAGGGCAATGAGGCATGTTCATCAAATTGGCTATACAAAGCCTTTGCTGCATCAAATTGCAGATTTTCTGATTAAAGATATGAAAGATCCATATAATGAATTGGAGCAGGCTAAGGAGTTAATCAAGAGCACATTGTTGCTGGAAGAAGAAAAATTTAGCTATACCTTGGCAAAAGGGATGAGATTCTTAGAAAACGAGTTAAGTGATTCAAAGGGGTTGTTTTCAGGAGAAAAGGCGTTTCTACTTTATGATACCCATGGATTTCCAATAGATATTACAATAGATATCCTCAAAGAAAAAGGTATTAAGTTTGATCAAAAAGGTTTTGATGATGCTTTAGATAGGCAAAAGCAAATTTCAAAAGCTTCTTGGATTGGGAGCGGAGAGATAAATTCAGAAGAAGTGTGGTTTAATATTCTAAATCAATATGGATCAACTGAGTTTATTAGAGATAAATGTAGCGATGTTTCTACAAGAGTGTTGGCGATTATAAAAGCGGGCAAAGTCATCGAAAAAGCTCTTAAGGGTTATGAGGTTATCATTGCTTTAGATAAAACAATATTTTATGCAGAATCGGGTGGTCAGATTGGTGATATTGGTTTCATAGGAGATGCTGAGGTCACTGACACAAAATTTTTTGCTGGCAAAATTCATGGTCATTTTTGCAAAATTAATTCTGAGATAAAAGTGGGAGATGTGGTGAATCTCGAAATAAATCAAGAGTTTAGAAATAATGTTAAGGCAAATCACTCTGCAGCACACTTATTACAATATGCGCTCAAAAAAGTGTTAGGAGAGCATGTGTCTCAACAAGGATCTTTGGTCACAAATGAAAAGTTGCGCTTTGATTTTACGCATCCAAAGCAGGTGAGTGAAAAAGAGCTGAGGCAAATTGAGAATTTGATTAATGAATTGATACAGAAAGATATCAACACTTCAACGGACTTGATGTCACTTGAAGAAGCTAAGAAAAGTGGTGCAATAGCTTTATTTGGGGAAAAATATAGTGATGTTGTTAGAGTTGTCAAAATTGGTGATTCCGTTGAGTTATGTGGAGGCACTCATGTTAACAATATAAGAGAAATCGGAATGTTTGTCATAACCTCAGAGGAATCGATTGCATCGGGCACAAGGAGAATTGAAGCTTATACAAAAATGAAAGCCATATCATTTCTACAAAGTAAATTTGCGTCGCTAAAAGAAATACTATCATTTATGAAATGCAAAGAGGAGAATGCTTTGCATTCTTTAAAGGATACAGCTGAGAAAATAAAGCTACTACAAAGACAAAATGAAGATCTATATATAAAAAATATAATTACAAACTCTTTAATATCAGAAAAAGTAGATGATATAGATCTTTTGATTTTAAACCTGAAAGATGAAAGCATTAATCTAAAAAGTATATATGAATATCTTGCTGTAAATAGACGAGGATTTCTATTGGTTATTTGTTCTGCATTGACTTCAGACGGTAAAACAAACATATTTGTTGGGGCGGAAAAGTCTATAGCAAAAGACTATCCAGCTAATGAAATAATAAAGAAGATCATTAATAAATTTTTAGCAAAAGGCGGGGGTAGTGCGCAGATTGGTCAAGCAGTTATCGCCAAAATTGGAATTGCTGAAGATATTTGTGAATTTGTTAAGGGATTGATTTAAAACGCATAAATAAATTTCAATTACAGCATTTTATTGATATAGTGAGGCAAAATCATTTAGATAGGGACATAATGATAGATACAAAGCAGTTAGATAATAAAATGTTAATCCTCTCTGATTCTATGAAGAATTCTGAGAGTGTTTCAATCAACTTTTTAGTAAAAAACGGCAGTCGTTACGAAACCCAAGATGAGAATGGTATATCGCATTTTTTAGAGCATATGGCATTCAAGGGTACAAATACCAGAAATGCCAAAATGATAGCTGAAGAATTTGATATGATCGGTGGTCACTTTAATGCATACACTTCAAAAACCACAACGGTTTATTACGCAAGAGTCTTAAAAGATGATTGGGAAAAAGCATGGGACATTATTTCTGATATAATCTTAAATTCAACATTTGATAAAACAGAACTTGAAAAAGAAAGAACTGTCATACTTCAGGAATTAGGTATGAAAAATGACTCCCCTGACGACGTAATATTTGAATATTTTCAAGAAACAGCTTTTCCAGACCAACCCCTGGGAAGACCTATTATTGGCACAGAAGAGTTAATTAACAGCATCTCTCAGGAGCAAATGCTTGATTTCTATAAAAGAAAATATCCAGTTAATAATTTTATTTTAGGAATTGCAGGAGAGATCTCTCATAACTCTTTTGTACAAAAAGTGGACCAATCATTTGGTGGCTTATCTCTTCAAGAAATCAATCCTTATGAAAAAGCTAGATATGTTGGAGGAGAAAAGCATGTATATAAAGACCTTGAACAAAAACAGTTTGTATTAGGAGTGGGGGGTATTTCGTATCTTGATGAAGACATATACAACCTAAAAATTCTCTCCATTATTTTTGGTGGCGGGATGTCATCAAGGCTATTTCAAGAAGTACGAGAAAAAAGAGGATTAGTATATCACGTCTCTTCCTTCGAATCTTCTTACAGTGATTCTGGAATATTGGCTGTCTACTCTGCTTTAAAAAAAGAGAATGTAAATACATTGATAGATATAATTGCAGAACAAATTCATGATCTTCATAAAGAGATTAAAGAAGAAGAAATAATGCGTGCTAAAAATCAAATCAAAGCAGGGATTTTGATGTCAATGGAAAGCGTTTCTTCAAGATCTCATAAGCTTGTTAATAATTTCGCCATGTACGGCAAATACATAACAAAAAATGAGATTTTACAGAAAATTTCTCAAGTTGATCAAAGTTCGTTAAAATTGCTCATAGAGAGAATTTTTTCAAAAAATAATAAAATAACTTTTGCAACTTTAGGCGCTAAGAGTAACACGTATGGTGTTGATGAAATAGCAGAAAAGTTACTGTTCTAATTAAATAAACATACAGACCTATGGAATTAAAGAAAATAGAAAATCAAATAAATCAGAAATTTCAGCAGAATAGGCTTGGTGGTGGACAAGAAAGAATTGACAGGCAGCATGCTTCTGGTAAATTGACTGCAAGAGAAAGAATAGAGGTGTTGCTTGACCCTGATTCATTTGAAGAGATGGATATTTTCATAGAACATAGATGTTCTAATTTTTCTATGGAGAAAAAAATATTCCCAGGTGATGGCGTTGTGATTGGCTCTGGAACTATTAACGGCAAGGTGGTTTTTGTATACAGCCAAGATTTCACTGTGATTGGTGGATCATTGGGTGAGATGCACTCAAAAAAAATCAATAAAGTACAAGATTTAGCGTTGAAGCTCAAAGCACCATTAATAGGCATAAATGATTCTGGGGGCGCAAGGATACAAGAAGGTGTTGACTCTTTGAAAGGTTATGGAGAAATTTTTCAAAGAAATGTGGATTCTTCAGGAGTGATACCTCAGATCACAGCTATAATGGGCCCTTGTGCAGGTGGAGCTGTGTATTCTCCTGCGTTATCAGATTTTGTTTTTATGGTTGAAAAGACTTCTTATATGTATCTAACAGGGCCTGATGTTGTCAAAACCGTCACTCATGAAGATGTGACGCATGAAAAGTTAGGCGGCGCAGAAATTCACATGAAAAAAAGTGGAACTATAGACTATGTTGCAAAAAATGATATTGAGTGCTTGCAAATGATTAGAAATTTTGTGGATTTTCTACCATCTTCAAATACATCAGAGATCCCAAGATATAAAACACCCGACCCTGCTGATAGAATAGAGATGTCTTTAGAGACATTGGTTTCTGAGGACAGTTCTAAGCCTTATGATATGATGCAACTTATAGAAAAAGTCGTTGATGAAGGAGAGTTTTTTGAAACAAAGAAGGGATTTGCTAAAAATATCATAACAGGATTTGCAAGATTTGAAGGAAGTACAGTTGGTATAGTGGCTAATCAACCTATGCATCTTGCAGGCTGTTTAGACATCAACGCTTCTTTAAAAGCTGCAAGATTCATTAGGTTTTGTGATGCTTTTTCAATTCCAATAGTAACTTTTGTTGACGTCCCTGGTTTTTTGCCTGGCGTTGATCAAGAGCATAAGGGGGTGATAAAGCATGGCGCTAAATTGCTTTATGCCTATGCAGAAGCAACTGTGCCAAAGATCACGCTTGTTGTTAGAAAAGCTTATGGGGGCGCTTATATTGTTATGAACTCTAAACATTTACGTGGTGACATCAACATAGCATGGTCAAATGCCGAAATAGCTGTGATGGGTGCAAGAGGAGCTGCAGAGATTATATACAAAAACCACAAGGTGAGTGATAAAGAAAAAGAATCCCTTATGCAAGAATATGAAGAGAAATTTGCCACTCCACTTGTTGCAGCATCTAGGGGGTATTTAGATGATATAATCAAGCCATATAGAACGCGTTGGAAGATCTGTAAATCACTGTCAATTCTTAAAAACAAACATGTTAATTCTCCTTGGAAAAAACATGATAATTTGCCATTATAAAAATGAGTTAATGATTTGTTAGGAATTTAGATGAAGGAATTGACAGGTCATAGGAAAAGGCTGAAGGATAGATTCTTTAACTTACCCATCAGATCACTGCCTGATTACGAGCTTTTAGAATTGCTTCTTTTTTATATCATTCCGCTTAGAGACACAAAACCAACTGCCAAGAAGCTTTTGCAGAAATTTGGCAGCTTCATCAATGTTTTAAATGCTGATGCTGAGGGTTTGAAGCAGGTTGAAGGGATAGGCCAGTCTGCTGAGCTATACTTCAAATTGCTAAAGGATGTATTCAGCAGATTACATTTGCCAATAGATCCAAAAGAAACGCATGTGTTAAGCAACTGGAATGCTGTGATAAGTTACTGTAATTTAACAATGGGTTTTCAGAAAATCGAAACATTTAAGATATTATATTTGAATGCTAAGAATATTTTGATACATGAAGAGACTTTGAATTCTGGAACTGTAGACAAAGTTGCTGTGCACCCTCGAGAGATAGTCAAAACCTCCCTTAGCTGCGGAGCCTTAGCTGTCATTTTAGTGCATAATCACCCCAGTGGTGATGTTTCTCCATCAAAACAAGACATCAGTTTAACAAACAAAATCATTTCTGCACTTGAAGTTGTTGGTGTTCTTGTGCATGATCATATAATAATTTCAGGCAATGATTATTATTCATTTAAAAGCAACGGTTTGATATAGACAATGAAATTGCTCATAGGTCTTGGTAATCCAGGCGAAGAATATGGAAATACTAGGCATAATATAGGTTTTCAAATCATAACTTTATTGTTTGAAAAATATGGAATCAATGACTTTGAAAATAAGTTTGATGGAAGATTAGCTAAAGCTAAAGTGAAAAATGTGGACGCTCTACTGTTTATGCCGATGACGTATATGAACAACTCAGGAATTCCTGCGCTAAAAATTAAAAACTTTTATAAAATAGATTTACAAGATATATACGTCATTCATGATGATTTAGACTTGGAATTAGGAAGAATAAAGGTAAAAAAAGGAGGAGGAAATGCAGGGCATAATGGCCTTAAATCTTTAGATGCTTGCTTGGGAAAAGAATATAGCAGGGTGCGAATAGGCATTGGCAGGCCAGAGCATCAAGGTGTTTCAAATTACGTATTAAGCAAGTTTTCCAAAGATGAATTCACGCCTCTTGAGAAAAAGATTTGCATTTTAACAAAAAAATTTAATTTTTTGCTTGAAAATAATTTAGAGCAGTTTTATGGTTTTATAAACAAACATTAGCGTGAATAAAAAAATGCAACTCCATAAAAAAATCTCTTCTTTCATTTCATGGTTAATTTTGCTAAAAAACTTCTTATTTAGCGAAAAAAGAAAGTTTGCAATTTCATGCTTGGTATTGCTTGTGTTATTTGAAATCTCAACTGTTTATCTGAATGTTAGGTTCACTAAATGGTTTGGAGATATGTATGATTCGTTGCAAAAATTTGATTACCAATCTTTCAAAAAACTGTTTTACATTTTTGGAATTTTAGCTTCATTGGCAATAGCCAATGCTGTTGCTAATGTTTTCTTCAAATTGTGGTATATGCTTTCATGGAGAAATTGGCAAACCAAAAAGCTTATAGATTCTTGGATAGACAAAAGCACTCATTATATAGCAAAAACCCTTAACAAGGAAGTTGACAATCCAGACCAAAGAATAGCCAATGATGTTGATGAACTATCTTCGATTTCGTTGAATTTGATATTGGGGTTCATTCAAGCACTTTTAACCCTAGTTAGTTTCACGATTCTTTTATGGACACTCTCTCCTGTTTTTACATTTGAAATACTTGAACATAAAGTTACAATACCAAGTTTTTTATTATGGGTTGTTCTTATATATTCACTACTTGGAACGTTTTTAACGCATAAAATAGGGTTTTCGCTTTCAAAGCTACTTTTTCAAGGAGAGAAGAAGGAGGCAGATTTGAGATATCAATTGATTAGAATAAGAGAAAATTCAGAATCTGTTGCGATGTATGACGCGGGTGATTTTGAGAAAAGCAACATATTAGAAAAATTTACAAAGGTTTTACAAAACTCTAAAAACGTCATTATTACAGAAATCAAAATAGCATCCTTTTCCGTGTGTTATTTTCAAATTGCTAACGTCTTGCCTATTTTGCTGTTAGCTCCAGATTATTTTGCAAAAGTTATAACTCTTGGTGTGATGATGCAGGCTGCTCAATCTTTTGGCTCAATTCAAAATTCTTTATCTTGGATAATTAATTCATATACAGAGATATCTCGTTTAAAAGCGGTGGTTGAAAGGTTGCATAGTTTCACAGAAAGTTTGCAAGAATGCCAACAAGCAGTAAACCAAGATTTTAAAATTGAGCAGGGTTCAGAGGATCAGATTATATTAGAAAATTTAAACATACACCTTCCAAATGAGAGCGTAATTTTAGATGATGCATCAATTAAATTATCTCCAAAAACAAATTATTTATTAAAGGGACAAAACGGTGCAGGTAAAACAACATTATTTAGAGCATTGAAAGGAATTTGGCCTTATGCATCAGGAAACATAACTTTCCCTAAGGGCAATAAAGTTATGTTTCTTCCTCAAAAACCATACATGCCCAATGCTGATTTGAAGAGCGCCATCTTTTATCCTTTGATGCAATTTAGTGATATATACTATGTGAAAGGCTTATTGGATTTCTTATCTCTATCTCATCTTATTGCGCACATGGATACACAGAAAGATTGGGGAAGAGTGTTGAGTGTTGGAGAGCAGCAAAAAATTGCCATCATAAGAGCCATCATCAATAGACCTGATATATTGTTTTTAGACGAATCCTTCAGCGCTATGGATAAGAATAGTAGCTCGTTGTCTATGATGCTTTTAGCAAAAGAATTAGAAGATACGCAAATCATTCTAATTACCCATAAAGAAGAGTTTCAAAAATATTTCAATAAAACCCTAATTAAAGAAAACACTTCCTTGTATGAAGTATAGCGCAATAGCTTTAAATTTGTTACACTGAGTGAGACGTGAAGTGTGGCAAACCCCCATGAACAACGAGTAAAGTCGTGATAAATTTAAAGCTATTGCGCCATAACACCAAGTTGTTAGATCAAAAAAGCTCAAAAAGAGAGACAGCCAATCAATAAATCATTATATCACATAGATTACTCCTGAACAATATTAAGAGAATATTGAAATAAACTGTGTCAGTAACAAGATTATACCCACATAACATATCCTTTGTTTCGGATAGTTTGAATGAAGCGAGGATTTTTAGGATTGTCCTCAATTTTATTTCTTAATCTTGTGATTTGCGTATCAACTGATCTCCGACTCACGTTGCTCAACATAAAAGAGATTTTTTCCCTTGAAAGAACATTGCCAGCGTTCTTTAATAATAGCTTCAAAAGTTCTTTATGCTGAGTTGTTAATGGAATTGACTCCCCCGATCTTGTTAATTTACCAGTTTGAGCATTAAATCTATAGTTCCCAAATTCAAATACATTAATTTGAGCATTAGACTGGAGTCTAGACATCAATTTTTCTGCTCTTAAGAGCAATTCTTTCGGCTCAAAAGGCTTAACCATATAATCATCTGCGCCGTTTTCTAAGCCTTTAATTCTATCATCCACATCACAAAGTGCTGTCAGCATGAGAACGGGGGTTGTGGTTTTTATTTCAGCTAAGAACTCGATACCAGATTTATGTGGCATGAGAACATCAAGAATTATCAGATCAAAAACAAAAGTCTTAAGAAGTGCAGAGGCATTTTTTGCATCCTGTGCTTGACTGATAATGTATCCATGAGATTCTAGATACTGCGATAACAACCCTCGTATGTCATCATCATCATCCACCACGAGTATATGCTTTAACATACCTATAATATTTTTTGTATGCAGAAAAATCCAGAATTTTTTTTCGGTGCATTTTGCAATATATCCTCTTTTGTGTTCTCTTTCTTAAACTCTTCATCTCCTCTTGAATGTAGATCTTCTTCTAATACACTATACAGTGGCTCGACATTTTCTACTTTAACTCGTTTCAATTCATTGAAAAGACTTGTCATTTTTTCAAAATCATCTTTATAAAGCTTCAGCTCATTCTCAGAAAGTGATAATCCAGCCAGATTAGCTATTTTTTTGACTTCATGTTCGTTCATTAGTATGATGTCTATGTATTATTTTATTCTTATGATTTATACGTGCAAAACTAGTTTTATTCAACACATGAATTCTCATACTTCTTATAAGGTATTGGGCATTGATTATGGCAAAAAGAAAATAGGATTGGCAATATACAACAATGAATCTCAGCTTTCTTTGCCTTTTGGCGTCATAAAATCACAAGAATGCGATGAGGAAATCAAACGTATAGTTGAGAAAAATTATATCAAAGGTGTTGTCATTGGCATTCCTTGTGATCTAAATGGCAATGCGTTGAACAGTTTTAGATATATAGAAGAATTTGCATCAAGCTTAGCGAAAAATATAGAAATACCTTGCGTGTTAACAGATGAGAGCTTCACAACCTTTGCATCTAATGAGTTATTAAAAGACGCCGGAATAAATAGAAAGAAGAGAAATGCAATCGATGACGCGTTGGCTGCTAAAATTTTTCTCGAAGATTTCTTTAGGTCAGAACTTACCCGTTAACAGATTTGTATTATTTTGCTTTCATCGTTGCTTTTTCTCTGTTTCATATATTGATAAAATAGACAAAAGATTCCTAATATTAAGCTTATGTTTTTTCAATGTCTGAATATGCTCTAAGCTGGTCTATTGACTGCCCTGATCGCTATTGAAGATAACAGGAGCTGGATATTTGGCAAGTGCATCTTCAAAAACGCTTGTCGCAAGGGCTGTATCCATGGAATTGGCAAGCCTCCATGACAGCACTTTTCTTCAGGATCAATCCATGGATGACAATCAGATATTTTCAGGACCACCTCTATATTAACCAAAGGCATATCCTAGTTCAATTGAGCCAGATAGGTGATTATTATGAACTTCTCCGTCTTTTTCTACATCATAAAAAGGATAGCCTAAATGATTAGGTGAAGAAGTATGTATCTTAGCAACAAGTCCCTCTTCACCAGAAAAAAAAGGTTCGTTCTGATAACCAATATAACCACATTCTTTTGGTTTTGCAGGAGTGCCCACTTCTTTTTTGGGGGAATGACCATTGCCATCTTGTCCTAATTGCACCTTTTTATTTGGTCTTAAGTTAGAAGTTGCAGCAGGATCTTTTAATACAGATGTCTCTAAAGGATCTTCACTACAACGCTCATGCGGTTTCATTTTTCTAGCTTGAGATAGTAATTCTTCTAAAGTCGGCATCATAACCTTCACTATAACACTACACAAATCATTGTGACATACTTAATGATTATCTTCAAGTAAGTGTGCAAGTTCATAACATATTGAACTAAGGAGGGAGGTCAGTGCAGCTGTTAATATCTTCCAAAGGTCTAGGTGTTAAGCTGAAAACAATTTTTTCTTGTGTATTTAATGTAGATATAATAAATTCCCTGTTGGGATAACGAGGGTAGAACGATTTGTTAAGCAGGTCAGGTTCGAAAGAAAGCAGCCATAGCAATGAGTTTTAGGTCTTGTTTTCCCTTTTTCTATAATATCTTGTAATGGACAGAAGAGAGTTTTTAGCGGTAAATCTTTTTAATATAGCAGAAAATTATAGAAAAATTTCTGCGTATATAAAGTTAAAAAAGCTTTCTGCTTTGTGTTCAGCTGTGGTTAAATCAAATGCTTATGGATTGGGGCTATATGAAGTTTCAAAGGTTTTGTATAGTGCCGGGTGCAGGGTTTTTTGGGTAAATTATCTAGAAGAAGCTTTAAGGCTTAAAAAGTTTTTAGATGCAAAAATATATATTTTTCGTGGTGTTGAACATCAATCTGAAATCGAAGAATTCATTACCCATAATTTCATTCCTGTTATCAGTAATCTAGAACAATTAGATATCTTGGAGCAATCTAAGAAAAGTAAAAGCGTAAGATTAAAAGTAGCTTTAAATTTTGATGTTGGGATTGGTAGGGACGGTTTATCATTAGATGCAGTCAATAACATCAATCATTCTATATTTGAAATTGATCATGTTTTTGGACATCTTAGTTGTTCGGAAGAAAAAAATTCTAGATATAACCTATTGCAATTAAATAATCTTAAAAAAATCACCTCTTATTTTCCTAATTCAACATTTTCTCTTGCTAGTTCAGGAGGGCTGTTTTTAGGTGAAGATTATTATTTTGATATGCTCAGGATTGGTGGATTGCTTTATGGCGTTAGCATTGCTCCAGATAAATTACAAACACTTCACACAGCTGAATTATATTCAAATATAGTGGGTAGAAAAGTAATCAATGGTGATTCGCCAATTGGATATGATGCAACATATATGTCTAAAAAGGGTGACAGAATATTAATTGCTGATATTGGCTATTATAACGGATATCTATCTGTGCTTGGCAACAAATCTCAAGTTTATGCACAAGGTTGTTTTATGCCAGTTATAGGAAAAGTTAGCATGAATATGATTGCAATAGATGCTAATAACCTTCCTATAGATGTTTTTCATCAAATAAAAACAGTTGAATTAATAGGTGAAAATATTAACCTAAATCAAGTTGCGAAATGGGCAAATGTAAATCCTAGGGAGTTGTTGACTTTGATAGGGGCTGGTAATGAAAAGAAATACTATAATTAGATGATTATATTTCAGCGGATAGGTAAAGAGGTGATAGAGATATTCAATTTCTTAACTAGGGTGGCTGCTTTTTTTCTAATATTTTTATCTAAGACTTTTACCTCGCGGTTTTATTTTAAAAGAAGCTTAGGAGCATTGTTTGAAATAACATTCCTTTCTTTGCCAATAGTTGCTCTAACATCATTATTTACTGGATCAGTTTTGGTTCTTCAAAGTTATTCTCATTTGGTCAAGATCAATGTAGATCATAGCATTGCATCTGTGTTGGTTATCTCAATCGCTAGAGAGCTTGGTCCTGTGCTTGTTGGCTTGATGTTAACAGCTAAAATAACAGGCTCGATAGCTGCTGAGATTGGTAGCATGAAAATAACTGAGCAAATAGACGCGCTTTATACATTAAGGGTCCACCCAATAAGTTATTTGATGGTTCCTAAGATGGTAGCAGGTATCATTTCCTTTCCCGTGCTTGGAATAATAGCGGATGTTTTGGGGATTTTAGGAGGATATATAGTGGCTACTTATACAATAGGTTTTGATAGTGACATGTTTTTAAGCCTAATTGTTAAATATCTGAAATACACAGATGTTGTGTATGGATTGATGAAAACCTTAATTTTTGGTTTTATAGTGATATTTAGTGGTTGCTATTATGGGTTTTACGTTTTTGGAGGGGCAAGTGGGGTAGGTCAATCTTCAACAAAAGCGGTGGTGTTATCTTCAATATTAATTCTGATTGTGAATTATTTTGTTACACAGATTTTATTTAAAATAAGCTAAATATGGCAAGAAGCAGTTCGATTATCTCTGTTAAACATTTCTTTAAAACGTTTGATGATAAAACAGTCATCAGCAATGTTAGCTTTGAGGTGAAGAAAGGAGAATCGTTAGTTTTAATAGGGGGGTCAGGGAGTGGTAAGTCAGTTTTATTAAAATCTATTGCAGGATTAATCTTTCCAGATAAAGGTAGCAGAGTGATGTTCAATAACAAAGATGTTTCCAATATCCATCTAATTGATCGTAAATGGCTGCAAAGGAAATTTGCAATGGTCTTTCAAAACAATGCATTGTTTGATAGCTTGCAAATATGGGAAAATGTATGCTTTGCTCTAATCAACACAACAGGTATATCAAAAAAAGATGCCGTTGAACACTCAATAGAAAAATTGCATTTGGTTGGATTGAAAGGAGAAGAGGTTGTTTATAAATATCCATTTGAGTTATCAGGAGGAATGCAAAAAAGAGTCGCTATTGCAAGAGCGATTGCGATTGAGCCAGAGATTGTTTTTTTTGATGAACCAACATCAGGTTTAGATCCAGTAATGACAGACGTTGTTGCAAAATTGATGAAAAAATTAGTGAAGGATGATAAATTGACAACAATCACAATAACGCATAGTCCAAAGGTCATGAAAGAGATTGCGGATAAAGTTGTGTTATTAGAAAAAGGTAACATTGCCTGGTGCGGTGATTTAAAAAGTACGCTTGAAAGTGATCATGCATTTCTGAAGATGTTTATTAATGAAAACAGCTAATAAAGGCATTTATGATATATTTTAAAGTTTTTTTAGTGTTGTTACTAATCCTTGGTTTAATTGGCATCACTGCAATTGCACTTAAGTCTTTAAGAAATAAAGGATTGATTGCTTCTCAAAAAAATCTGAAGTTAGACGAAGTTTTATATCTAGATCGCAAAAGAAAGTTGGTCTTTGTCAGCTTATATGATAAAAGATATCTAATCTTACTTGGTGAATCAGATATTTTAATCGATGTTGTTTCCAAAAAATAAAAAGTACTTCTTTCTTTTTGCATTATTGCTTGAGTTTTTTATGTGCAATTATTCTCATGGGGCGCAGGGAATAAACATAGACTTTGGCAATGAATCTGATGGCACTTTATTCACAAGCAAGATCATACAGTTTTTAGGGCTGATAACTGTCTTGAGTTTAGCTCCTTCTATATTGATCATGGTGACATCTTTCACAAAAATCACAGTTGTATTTTCAATATTAAGACATGCTTTAGGACTTCAACAAACACCACCAAACACGGTTATCATCAGTTTATCGCTATTTTTGACATTTTTCATCATGGCGCCAACCTTTAATAAGTCTTATGAAAATGGCATTCATCCTTTGATGAACAATCAAATAACTGAGGAAAAAGCTTGGGGTGAAATCACAGAGCCCTTTGGAAAATTCATGAAAGAAAACACTCGAGAACAAGATTTGAATTTATTTCAAGATATCGCAAAAGAAACTCAAGGCCATAAAATCACCAAAGATGTTCCACTGCACATCATCATTCCTTCATTCATGCTCAGTGAATTGAAAAGAGCATTTGAAATAGGTTTTTTGATATATTTACCTTTTTTAATCATAGACCTTGTTGTTGCCTCTATATTAATGGGAATAGGGATGATGATGCTTCCGCCTGTGGTGATATCATTGCCATTTAAGCTGATATTTTTTGTCTTAATTGATGGGTGGTATATGCTCTGTGGAAGTTTGGTGAAAAGCTATGGTATAGGTTGACGATAGTCGTGTCGCATAATTCAATTTAATAGTAAGAAGATGGAAGATTTTTATAAGAAATGGCAAGATTTTTGGAGCAAAGAAAATCTCTATAAATGGGACAGTAAAACAACAAGGGAGCAAGTTTTCTCTATAGACACTCCTCCACCGACTGTCTCTGGTTCATTGCATATGGGACATGTTTATAGCTATACACAAACAGACTTTGTTGCGCGCTATCAACGGATGACAGGAAAAAATGTTTTTTACCCGATTGGCTTTGATGATAATGGTCTTCCGACGGAAAGGCTTGTTGAAAAGATAAAAAAAATCAAGGCAAAGGATTTCTCAAGAGAGGAGTTTATCAATATATGTCATGAGGTGATAAGTGAAGAAGAAGAGAAATATAAAGATCTTTTTAAATCTTTGGGGATCAGTTTTGATTGGGGTTTGCAATATCAAACAATAAGTCAAGAGTCGCAAAAATTGTCTCAGCTTTCATTTGTAGATCTTTATAACAAAGGAAAGGTATATCGTAAATTTGGTCCATCCTTTTGGGATGCCAAGGATCAAACCGCAATAGCGCAAGCTGAAAATGTTGATGTTGAACATGAAGGCATATTTAATGATATAAAATTTAAAACAACAGAGGGCTCAGAGATCGTCATTGCAACAACAAGGCCTGAGCTATTATGTGCCTGCGTTGCAGTTTTTTATCATCCTGACGACTTGAGATATAACAAACTAAAAGGTAAACAGGCTGTTATTCCTATATATGATCATGAAGTTCCCATTTTAGAAGATGATGAAGTGGAGATAGAAAAGGGTACAGGTCTTGTGATGTGCTGCACATTTGGTGACATACAAGATATAGCATGGGTGAATAAGCATAAGCTTCCTGTTAAAACTTGTATCAATAAATATCATAAAATGGAAAACGCAGGTTTTCTTGATGATATGAAGGTGAAAGATGCAAGAGAATTGATTATAGAGAAATTAAAAGAATCAAGGCTGCTGATAAAACAAGAGCATGTGACGCAAAAAATCAAATGTGCTGAAAGATCAGGTGGTATATTAGAGATAATACCAACATATCAATGGTTTGTGGATGTGTTAAATCATAAAGAAGACTTTCATAAGATAAACTCTCAGTGCAATTGGCGCCCAGCCTTTATGAGCAAAAGATTGGAAAATTGGATTGACGGCCTCAATCAAGACTGGTGTGTTTCTAGGCAGCGATATTTCGGCGTTCCTTTTCCAGTGTGGTATTCCAAAAGAAAAGGCGAAGAGGGTAGGGTGTTATTGCCAGATTTAGACCAGCTGCCAGTCAATCCACTTGTTGATTTGCCAAAAGGATATACAAAAGAAGAGGTTGAGCCAGAGTCTGATGTGATGGACACTTGGGCAACAAGTGCTATCAGCCCACAGCTGTCAAGTCACTATATCGCAGATAATCTAGGGGCAAGCAAAGAAAAGCATGAGAAGATATTTCCATTTGATTTAAGACCTCAAGCGCATGAAATCATTCGCATTTGGGCATTTTATACCATTGTGAAATCTTTCTTTCATCAGCAGTCTCTGCCTTGGCATAACTTAATGATCAGTGGTTGGTGCTTAGCAGAAGATAAGTCTAAGATGAGCAAATCAAAGGGAAAAACCATAACGCCAGAAGCTTTGTTGGATCAATATGGTCCAGATGCAATAAGATATTGGGCGTCCACTTCAAAACTTGGCATGGATGTGGTGTATAGCCCAGAAACCTTTAAAATAGCTAAAAGGCTTATTAATAAGTTAAGCAATGCTGGTAAATTTATCCGTATGCATTTAAATGACAATGCAATTGAAATGATTTCGGCGAAGCGAGCAGTGAGGGAAGGGAAGGTCAGCGCTTCACTTGACATTTGGCTGTTATCCAAATTAAGCAAGGTTGTGCAAAAAGCCACTGATGCTTTTGATAAATATGAATATTACGACGCAAGAAGTTGCGCAGAAAACTTCTTTTGGGAAGATTTTTGCGATAATTATTTAGAGTTGGCGAAAAAACGTGCATATGATCAAAACAATCTTGATCCAAAGGGAAAGATCAGCGCCATCACAACTCTTGTTCTGGTGTTTGAGAATGTATTGCGATTGCTTTCTCCATTCATTCCACATGTGTGCGATGAAGTGCACGAGCAAACATTTGGTGCACAACATTCGTTAACTCAAAGAGGCTCTTGGCCAAATTTAGAGGAGCAATATTATGACGAGAAAATACACCATTTAGGGAATGTTCTTAAGGCATATTTTGGATTAGTTCACAAACACAAATCATTAAAAGGCATAGCTTTAAATAAGGAGATTAATGAAATAAATTATTCAGGAGAAGAGATGAAGGATTTGGAAATGCTCAGTGATTTTAAAAATGCAGTGAATGCGAAAGTGATTAATTATTCTTCAAGCATAGAAGAAGACGATGATATAGTAATTTCTCCATGCGGTAAATATAAAATTTATGTTAGATAAAACAATGATTTTGGCATGAGAATTGCTTGAATAGATATAAATAATACGGAGTATCAAAATGTCACAAGGTATAGAAGCAGCACAGCAGGGGATGGCAGTAGCAAATTTTGCTATTGAAAAAGAAAGTGCGAATGTTGCAAACTCCCAAACATCTGGGTATAAATCTTTTAACACTCACATGACAAGCCAAAACACTGATTATGCACCAGGGGTTTCTGCTTCAGCGACGCTTAATGTGAGGCAACAAGGAGCGCTTGAGCAAACACAAAGCCAGTTTGACTATGCGATGGATGGTAGAGGTTTCTTTGCTGTTGAGTGCAATGGTGAGCGTCGGTTCACAAGAGATGGAGGATTCCTGCCAGACAAAGAGGGGTATTTGGTTAGAGGCGGGTGCTATCTCCTTGGAGAAGGCTATAAAGACAATGAAGCTCAAAAAGCTAATATAGCCAACCTGGAAAAAATCAGAATTCCAATTTCGGATCAAGACAAAGGAAAAGAAACGACCAAAGCAGATGCGGATGTTTACTTAAGCGCCACTCAGGAGGTGTTTATTGGTTATAATGTAGGTACAAATAACATGAGAAGTGGAACTGTAGCTCCTGATTACACGCAGGAATTTCAGGTTTATGACTCGTTGGGTGCCACTCACACAGTGACAATTGCGTATAAAAAAACTGCTGCAATGGAATATTCAGTTGAGGTTTATTCTGCAGATTCTAATAGCGCTGCTGGCCCTCCTCCTGTCAGACATAATTTAGCATCTGGAACATTGGGATTTAATGGTGACGGAAGCGTTGCTACCAGTGGTATTATTGTCGGTGGTGGTGCTGGTCCTAGTGTACCTGTGACTGGTAAATTAACAATATCTCCCATAGGTATTAATTGGGATTCTGGCAATGCAAATCCTGATTCCAGCACTATAGCTATCAATTTCAACAACATCAAGATGTATGGTGATAAGCCGAGTGGCAACATTTCTTCTGATGGCAATGGAGTGGGGATGTTGGAAAAAACAGGTGTTGACAAGCACGGCAACGTCGTTGGCTATTATAGCAATGGTGCAGAGAAAAAACTGGCTGCAGTTGCTGCTGCAACATTCGATGACGAAAACATGCTTGAGTCTGAAAGAAATGGAACTTACACCGAAACTGCCAAATCTGGCAAAGCAACTTATAATTTAGCTGGGCAAAATGGCGCTGGGGCAATAAAATCCAGTTTCTTGGAAGGCTCAACTGTTGATGTAACAAAATCCATGGCTAATTTGATGAAATATTCAAGGCTTAACACTGCAAACATCAAGGTGTATTCAATCAACAATCAAAATGACGATAG
>CBFHIH010000016.1:0-20013 GCA_965655955.1 Candidatus Midichloriaceae bacterium
CTGCAATGCAAATGGCTAATTCGTATGTTTTTGATAAAAAAGAAACTCTTGCTTGTTCAGTTTTATTAGATGGAGAATATGGCTTGAAAGATATATGTATGGGAGTGCCAATTATAATCGGAGCAAATGGGGTAGAAAATATAATAGAAATTTCTTTAACTGAAGCAGAAAAAGGGATGTTTGAAAAATCAGCACATTCTGTTTCTGATCTTATTTCCTCTACAAAAAAATTCATATAATCTTTCTTAATGCAAAAATATATTATTGTAAAAGGTGCTAAAGAGAATAATCTCAAGAACATAGATATAAATATCCCAAAAGATAAATTTGTTGTGATAACAGGAGTGAGTGGATCTGGAAAATCTTCTTTAGCCTTTGATACAATATATGCAGAAGGACAAAGAAAATATGTTGAAAGCTTGTCCTCATATGCTAGACAATTTTTAGATATACAAAATAAACCACATGCAGATTCAATAGAGGGTTTATCTCCTGCAATTGCTATTGAACAAAAAACAACATCAAAAAACCCAAGATCCACTGTTGCTACAGTCACTGAAATATACGACTATCTAAGAGTCTTATACGCAAGAATCGGAATACCCTACTCTCCTGTCACTGGACATCCAATTAAAAAGCAAACTGCTTCTCAAATTGTCGATGCTTTACTTACAATTACAGGAGATAGAGAAATAACATTGCTCTCTCCAATAGTATCCGGTCAAAAAGGAGAGCACAAAAAAGAAATATTGTATTATAGGAGACTTGGGTATGAAAAATTGAGAATTAACTCCCTCTATTATGATATGGATGACTTACCAGATATTGATAAAAACAAAAAGAATGATATAGAAATTGTAATAGATAAATTAAGAATAGCACCGGAGATTAGGCAACGTCTTTCTGAGTCAGTGGAAAATGCATTAAAGATTTCTAAAGGAATTTTATATGTTCATATTGATTCATTGCCAGAAAGCATGAAGGGATACAACATCAAAGAGAATGATATTGTGGTCTTCTCTGAACATTTCTCGTGCCCCATTTCAGGGTTTGCATTACCAGAACTTGAGCCGCGCATCTTTTCATTTAACAGCCCATATGGTGCGTGTCATAAATGCAAGGGCTTATCTAAGGAAAAAATATTTTCTCAAGACTTAGTTATTGACGAAACTTTACCATTACTTGACGGTGGCATAATACCGTGGAAAAAAGGTTCAGCTAAATACTCAAATTCTCAAGTTAAGCTATATGAATCACTAATTGAAGGACTCGCCAAGCATTACTCATTTCCTCCTGATGCATCTTTTGATCAACTTTCGGAAAAAATACAAAATATACTGCTTTATGGCAGTGGAGATGAGGAAATAATTTTTTCATATCAAGAGAGTTACAAAAGTTCAAAAATAAAAAAGCCATTTAGAGGTTTGATACCAATTTTGGAAGAGAAATTTCAGAAAACTGAAACTGCTTACATGGCAGAGGAACTATCTAAGTATCAAATAGAAATTAATTGCTCTGATTGTGATGGTTATAGGATAAAAAAAGAATCGTTATGTGTTAAAGTACATGATCTTCATATAGGACAATTTTGCGATTTCACAATCGATGATGCTCATTCATGGACCAATAATCTACATAAGTTTTTAGATCCAACACAACTAGAAATATCAAAGCTGATATTAAAAGAGATAAAAAATCGGTTAGAGTTCCTGATGGATGTGGGGCTGAATTATTTAACTTTAAACAGAGTATCATCAACTTTATCAGGCGGGGAAAGCCAAAGAATCAGACTTGCTTCACAAATAGGATCAAGTTTGACAGGGGTATTATATGTTTTAGATGAACCTTCAATCGGATTGCACCAAAGTGATAATGATAAATTACTCAAAAGTATAAAAGGACTACGCGACTTAGGTAACACTGTGATAGTTGTGGAGCATGATCAAGATACAATGTTAGCAGCTGATCATCTGATAGACATAGGACCATATGCAGGAGAAAAAGGTGGTTATTTGATAGCAGAGGGAACTCCAAAGGAAGTTTGCAAAAATGAAAAAAGCATCACTGCCAGATATTTATCTGGCAAAGATTTTATACCAATTCCCAAGCAAAGAAGAGATCATGACCTCAAAAACGTAATAGCTCTTGAGGGCGTA
Organism: Candidatus Midichloriaceae bacterium; assembly: GCA_965655955.1. GTDB lineage: Bacteria > Pseudomonadota > Alphaproteobacteria > Rickettsiales > Midichloriaceae > CBFHIH01. The sequence continues at coordinate 2,157 of CBFHIH010000016.1, forward strand.
ACAACAAATAACCTGAAGAACGTAAATGTGAAAATACCTATTGCAAATTTTGTGGCAGTCACTGGTGTTTCAGGAAGTGGCAAATCTAGCTTGATCCTTCAGACTTTATATAATGCAATAATGAAAAAACTTCATAACAGTAAATTGGATTGTGGAAAATATAAAAAGATATTTGGGTTAGAAAAAATAGACAAAATAATAGAAATAAACCAAGATCCAATTGGACGAAATCCAAGGTCAAATCCAGCAACTTATACAGGCGTCTTCACTCCAATTAGAGATTGGTATGCACATTTAAAAGAATCTAAACTGAGAGGTTACTTATCTGGAAGATTCTCATTTAATGTAAAAGGAGGAAGGTGTGAAGTTTGTGAAGGAGATGGAGTCATTAAAATAGAGATGCATTTTCTTCCTGATGTCTATGTCACATGCGAAGAATGTCACGGTCAACGATATAATAAAGAAACTCTACAAATCACATACAAAGGTAAAAGTATTGCTGATGTTTTATCCATGAGTGTTGATGAAGGAATCGAGTTTTTTTGCGACTTATCCGCAATAAAAGAAAAATTAGAAGCATTACATAATGTTGGACTTGGATACATAAAAATAGGACAACCTGCAACAACATTGTCAGGAGGAGAGGCTCAACGAATCAAGCTAGCAAAAGAGCTGTCAAAAAAATCCACTGGTAGAACCTTATATATATTGGATGAACCAACAACCGGACTTCATATATATGATGTAAAAAATCTTTTGCAGGTATTGCAACAATTAGTGGATGTTGGCAACACGGTTGTGGTTATTGAGCATAATTTAGACGTGATAAAAACAGCTGACTATGTGATTGATGTTGGACCAGAAGGTGGCATAAAAGGAGGGGAAATAGTGGCATATGGAACCCCTGAAGACATTGCCAAATCTAAAAAAAGTATCACTGGGAGATATTTATCTAAAGACCTTAATAAATATAGCTAAGGCAGTATAAAAGAGCGAAATGCATTCAGTTTATATCAGAAAAAGATGAGAAAAACACGCTTGACACAGTTCATTCAACATCCTATAGTTATGCCCTTCAGGCATCAACATCCCCAAACTCACCATCTCCATCTGTTCCCTCATTACTCTTTACCTACTTTTCCTTCATCTTATCTTCACTTTACTCTTTTTTTCAACACTCCCATTAATTACTTTCTGTGACCGTATCATATATATTATGTTCACATAATATTATTACAGATCCTTGTACTGATATCAGTTCTTACTCGCTTTTCTTATGTTATTATATTGTAACAAAGTAAAAGATACCGCAGTTTTACAAAAGGTTTCTTTGAGGAAAAATATCGAAAAAATCAGAGCTATTGCTGATATACCAATAAGGATATTAAGGGAAGAAGTGTAAGCTTCTATAAGATTAGATGTATTTTGAATATTATTATCTAAAGTGTTACCAATGATAGGAGCTGACACTGCTATAAAACCAGTAATCATGGCATTATTCAAGCCGAAGCCAACTGCTAAAAATCTTTTTTCAAATTGCTCCGCCATCATTGCAAAACCAAGGCTTTGACCGCTTGCACTTACCCCTAAAATAAAAAATGATAATTGTAGATATAGTGGGTTTTTTAAATATATAATCATCAATGTTGCTAAACAGCTCATTACTGAGCAAAGCGTCACCACACTTTTTCTACGCTCTATAGTGTCAGACAATAATCCTAGCAATGGACATCCTATTGCATATCCTATCCAAGTGGTTGTGATTATATAAGCAGACTGATCTGCAGGAATGTTTTTTAGCTCCAAAAAAGCTCTTCCTTCATTTTCAGAAAGATACTCAGAGGAAAAATATAAACATGTTGAGATTATTGCGATATACCACGGTTGTATTTTTGAGAATAATCTTAAGATAGATTTAGATACCTTTTCTGATTTATATAGAACTATATATTTTGCTGTATATTGCTTGTTATTTTCCACTAAAAGTAAGATTAATAACAATAAAAAGACTCCTAAAAATCCTAGGTATAAAAATATCGATCTCCACCCTATTCCAACTTCATTGGATATACTATTTAAGGGCCCTGCAGCCAATATAGGACCTAATGTTCCTATAAATTGAGATAAACCTATGAATATAGCGGTATATCTCTTTGGCATCCAATCATATACTGAAATCAACAGGCAAATAAATCCAAAAGATGCACCAAACCCCATTATCATTCTATATATTAAGGACATAGTATATGTTCCTGAAAAAGAAAAGCCGAAAGAAGCCAAAGAACAGCAAAGAGATGCCAATAATAATGATTTTTTTAGACCTATATTATCTATGACAATTCCAGCTGGTATCTGCATAAGACCATAGATAAGCAAAAATATTGTTGTACTAAGTAAAGAAAATTGAAAATATGTCAAATTGAGATCATGCATCAAAGAATTTTGATAAGTTCCTATCACGGTTCGCAAAAAGAATTCATATAGAAAAAAGAGAGCGCAAGTTCCCCAAATTAAAAAACCTTTTAATCTTAACGAGTTATCATTCATTTTAGCTTATATAACTATCAGGTTGTTTTTTATCCCACTCTTCAATCATTGTTTCTGCCTTGTCGTAATCTAAGAAAGAGGCCACTTTAAATATAGGCGATCCTTCATGAATGAGTGGAGAGGTGTTGACTCCAACCACAATTCCTTTGCTGAGTGATTTGATTGGGCATATTACATCTGCACCGAATGGATCACTGATTGTACCAATCTTTTCGTTTTTTTCTATTATTTGTCCAAGGGATATATTGGTGTGTAAAATCCCGCTTTTATGAGCAATGATCCAATTTTCATCTCGTGAAAAAAGAGGTATCACTTCTTGTTTAGGCTGTTTATTCAGCATGTTGATTGCACCCATAACATTCTTTACACCTTGAACACCAAGAGATATAACGTTTTCATCAAATCGCATTGCCTCACCTGCTTGATAAACAAGTAAAGGAATTTGTAGCTCCTCTGTGGTTTGACGAAGATGATTGCCTTCTAAAGTGACGTTTGTAATCACAGGAGATTGAAAGACTTTGGCAAGCTCTTTGGTGCGTAAATTATCAAAATTACAGTATATCTGAGGGAGTATATTATGATTTGGCCCACCAGTTTGAAGCTCTATGCAATAATCAGCCTTTTTGAGTATTTCATGAGTTATTAAATATGCCACTCTTTCACCGTAAGATCCTTGTTCATTTCCTGGAAAACAGCTAGCAAGATTATTTCCTGCGGGCAAAATGGACGGATAATGAGTTAAGCCATACACATTCATCACAGGAATTGAGATTAACGTTCCTGATATTTCAGACGGTGATAGAGATTGAGCGATTCTATTAGAGATCTCCAGTCCATTGTGTTCTATTCCTTTTAAAACAGAAAATATCACCAAGCAGGGACCCTTTTTTTCTCCATGAATGACTTTTATTGGCATATGCAAAGGAGAACATGAATATTGCTCTGGCATTGGCAGCGCTAGATTTGCGACCTCTCCTGGATGTATATTCACATCACACATCGTGATTTTTTTATTTTTCATACCAAAATATTATGATGTTATTAAGAAGTGCTTCGACTTGACAGCATATTGCTAAACACAAACGAATCGCATTATATCATAAATAATGAATTTTGGTAGTCTTAATATGGTCTGTACAGCGAAGTTGCTAAAAATCAATTTGCTGAATTTATATGGACTATATCCTTCAATCTGAAAAGATTATTGGTTCTCTATCCACTGCAAACATCCGCTACATAGGTAGCGTCCTCCTAATCTTTAGAAATGACACTCTTTTTAGCAAATTTAGAGCTATTCTCAGCATCATTAACCACTGCTTTTACCACACTCCTTCTGATTTCTTTGCTTCAAGAAATTATTCCTTCTCTAAACACCTCCAAGATATAATGAGGGTTTCCTTTTTCTAATTCAAAATCTTCTTTTATGATTTTAAATTGCATTTTGTACATTGCGCATAGCCTATCCATGCGATTTATAACTCTTGCAGAAGATGTGATATATGATTTCCCTTTTTCTTCATCTTTAAGCAAATTTCTTGCTTCACATAATACCCCTCTTAACAATCTATCATCTACATCATAAAATGCCCTTTCTAAAGAATCAGTGTCCACTTTCTCAGTTATAGAATCCCAAGGAGGACCTGAGAGTATAACATCAACTCTTTTAGCGTATGTTTTTGATAACTCCCTAATTTCTCCACGAGTCACAATAGCCCTGTTAACGAATCCATTGCTCTTCTTTTCTATAATTTCTATAGTATTTTGAGCGCATTTTATTGCCTTTGCGTTTATGTCTATACCTATCGCCATTTTTGCCCCATTCATTGCAGCGATTATTCCCACTGCAAAGCAACCACATCCTAAATCTGCCACTACTTTATCCTCTATTATCTTCTCTTCTATTAGATAATCTACAAACATTTTTGTTAAATCCCCAGGAGGATACACATCTGCATCATCTATGAGAAATTTTACGCCTTTGATATCTATCTCATATGGTATCTGCTTTGATCTGAGGTGTTTTATACGCCGATCTATAACTTGGCTTCTACTCATCTTTACAGCTTGTTATTGATTGAAGTTAGAGAATAACCAACCATCAATAACATCATACTTGACGCTCAGGAGTTTCTTTAGAGTCTTTTATCCTGTCTTCCCACTTTATAGGATTGGAGTCTACATGCTTAGAAGTTCCATATTGACCAACATTTTCCCCAGTGCTTTTATATTTTATATAATCACCTAGATGAAGAAGGGCCTCACCCACATACTCATAAAGGACACTAAAAGTTTCTTTTAGGTTTTTAATAGAAAACATATCTTTAAAGCTAGAAATAGGAATGCCTTTTAACGTGCCAACCGAATGTGCTTCAAGCTGAACCCAGGTTTTACCATCTTTGGTTTTTCCAAATAAAACCTCGTTAAATATACCATCGCTTTGAAATGACATATCAGATCCTTCTTTATTTCCTTTATGATGAGAAGAGATTCTCTTTTCAGAATACTCTTTAAACATGTCATATAAAGCACCATCATCCTTTATTATGAAATGAGCTCCTTTAAGCATTTCTTCTGCTCCTGAAGCTATTTGTTGATTTATTTCATCGAGTAATTTTATGACATAATATGCTTTTTGTAATTCCTTCAGCTCATCTTGAGAAACAGAATCAGGTATCTTTTTAATATTAGAGGTTAATTCAGATTTAATCTCCATACTAAGACCCTCCCAAGATTCTATGACGGATAACAAAGCTCCCTTCAACTCTTCAGAATTGTCAATCTGTTTAACATTTCCAATATCCATTTTAATAAAGCTTTTTTCGTTATTATCTGGCATAACGGAACACCCCTTATCATATGGTCGCGGGGGCAGGATTTGAACCTACGACCTTCAGGTTATGAGCCTGACAAGCTACCGAGCTGCTCCACCCCGCAAAAGATTTTTGACATATTTATTGCATTATGTCAAGTGAGTATATTATAAGATTTATGCTTGGAAATAAAAAATAAACATGGGGTTATATCATCAATGATTACTTATAACAGCAAGATAATAAAATATCTTGCACTGGTCCTATTCGGCTTTTTGATATATCAAAAATATCAAGAAAACAAAGCTGCTAGAGTAGATAATAAATTTGCAGTTAATAACATTTTAGGAAGTGAAGATGCGAAATATAAGATAAAAATAGATGGAACAAAAAAATATGAAAACTTTTCTTTAGTCGAGAAATTTGCTTATAACTCTACTAAGGATAAACTGCCTCAATATATCAGGAATAAAATTGAGCATTAAATAGACAAATAAGGTAATAATTTTGATTTCTAACTTTATAACAAGCTTCACCTCAAGAAAAAGGGTAACTATATTATCTCTGATCATCTCTACCCTTTTGGGTCTTTTTGCTTATATATCAATCCCTAAGGAGGATGCTCCTGATATAAAGATACCAATGATCTATGTTAGGGTTCCTTATCCTGGTATTTCAGTGCATGATTCTCATAAATTGCTTCTTAAACCCATTGAAATAGCCTTAAGATCTACAGAAGGTGTAAAACAAATTAAGTCTTATGCTTTTGATGGAAGCGCTGTGATATTAGTTGAATTTTACGCAGGCTTTAATTCCGAAAAGGCGTTGAGTGATGTGAGGGCTAAGGTGAATGATAACGAATACAAGCTTCCACATGGCGCAAAAAAACCAACTATCCATGAGATTAATCTAAGCTTATTTCCAGTCCTTAACGTTATATTAACAGGGAGTGTTAGTGATGAGGAAATGATAAGAGTTGCAAGAGATCTAAAAGAAAAGATCGAATCTATAAAAGATGTACTAGATGTTAATCTCAGAGGTGATAAGGAAGATGTGGTTGAAGTAATCCTCAAGCAAGATTTAATCAAGCATCATAAACTAAGCTTGTCTCTAATAGAGCAGTCCATTAAAAAAAACAATGACTTAATAACACTTGGAAGTATCTCTCAAAATGGAGGAACTTTTGCAGTAAGGTTATATAACAAGATTGAATCTCCAAATGATCTGAATAATCTTCCAATAATTACTCGAGATAACACAACGATTAAATTAGGTGACATAGCGGATATTAAACAAAGCTTTAAAGATCCTAAATTTATCGCAACCGCAAATGGGCAAAATGTTGTGGTACTTGAGGTTTCTAAAAGAATTGGTGCCAATATCATATCAACGATTGAAGAAGTAAAATCCCTCGTTAAAGAAGAGAAAGAAAGTTTCCCAAAAAATCTTGAAGTTATATATTCTCAAGACAAATCAGAAAAAATCATAGATATGATACGAGAATTAGAAAATGGCGTCATATTGGCTGTTATTCTTGTGGTATTGGTGATTATCTTTTCAATTGGCTTGCGCACTGCCCTATTAGTCGCCTTATCTATCCCTGCTTCTTTTTTAGTTGGTGTATTATTTTTGGATCTAAGTGGATACACATTAAATATCGTTGTTTTATTCAGCTTGATATTAACAGTTGGAATGATTGTTGATGACGCAATAATAGTAAGTGAATATGCAGATAGAAAAATAGCAGAAGGGCGTGATGTCCAAAAGTCTTTTGTTGAAGCTGCATCACGAATGTTTTGGCCGATAATCACCTCAACAGCTGTTAAAATAGTGGTGTTTTTACCACTTCTTTTTTGGCCAGGTGTTGTGGGACAGTTTATGAAATATATGCCCATTACTGTTGTGTGTATCTTAACTAATTCTTTGTTGTTCGCTTTGATATTTCAGCCATCAATCGGTTCTTTATTTGGAAAGCCTAAGGGACATGACATTAAAATAATAAATTCTATAAAAGCCTCAGAGACTGGGAATGTTGAAAATCTTGTTGGCTTGACTAAGAAATATTACATTCTATTGGAAAAGGTTTTGAAAAAACCAAAGCAATTCATAGCGTTTTCTTTATGTGTCTTTGTAGGAGTTTATGTGTTTTTTGGAATAAAAGGCACGGGAGTGGAATTTTTCCCTAACATTGAGCCAGACAGTGGCGTATTGGTTGTGAAAACTAAAGGTAATTTATCAGTCTGGCAAAAGCATAATATTATTCAAGCCGTTCAGAACAGAATATTGGATATGAAAGATGAAGTGAAAGTTTTTTACGCAAAGAGTGGTTCTTTTAAAGACCAATCCAGTTACCCTAAATCGACAATAGGCAGCATAGAGCTTGAATTGAAAGATTGGAAAAAAAGAAGAAAAGCGCATGAAATATTTGATGAAGTCAAAAAAAGAATTAATGATATAGATGGGATTGACACAGAGATTTTATATAATAAAGGCGGTCCTTCAAGTTTAAGGCCAATAGAAATTAACTTTTTTTCAAAAAATTTAAAAAAAGCTAACCAATTCGCTGAAAAACTTATAAAGCACATGGAGCAGATAGGAGGTTATAAGGATATTACAACAAACGCTTCCTTACCCGGCATTGAATGGGATGTGGTATTGAATAAAGAATTGGCATCTTTGTATAACCTTAATCCTTCAGACATAGGCAGCAGCCTTTCTCTTATCACTGATGGATATAAAGTTTCCACTTTCCACCCCGAGTATACAGATGATGAAGTGGACATAATGCTAAAATTGCCAGAAGAGCAAAGAAAAATATCCAACATAAACAACCTAGATATTATTAATGCTAAAGGTGATGCGATACCCATTAGCAATGTAACCAAAAAAATCTCCGTGGATAAATTAGACACCATATCACGTCTCAATGGTAAGGATTTGGTGTCATTGAGCTGTGATGTAAAAAAAGGAGTGTTGGCCAATGACAAAATACGCGAGTTAAAACTATGGCTATCAAAAAATATTGATGAAGGAGTGAGTTATGAATTCAAAGGTCAAGATGAAGATAGTAAAGAAAGTGGCAACTTTCTAGCAAAGGCTTTTATGCTTGCGTTAGTGATGATGTTTATTATTATGTTGATTCAGTTCAACTCTTTTTATCACACCATAGTTGTGATGAGCGCTGTATTTCTTTCGACAGTTGGTGTGTTAATAGGTCTGGTGTTAACCTGGCAGCCTTTTGGCATTGTTATGTGTGGAATAGGAATCATAGCGTTATCAGGCATTGTTTTGAATAACAATATACTATTTATTGATACATACCAACATCTACGAAAATCTAATATTAGTATAGATAAGGCAATAATATTAGCGGGAATTCAGAGAATGAGACCTATATTGCTCACTGCCAGCACCGCCATTTTAGGTTTATTACCAATGGTGATAGGATTAACAATCGATCTGTTTCATATGGAATTCTCAATAAATTCACCATCAAGCCAATGGTGGAAACAGTTATCTGCATCCATAGTGGGAGGGTTATCTTTTGCTACAATATTGACGTTATTTTTCACTCCTTGTTTACTAAAAATAGGAGCAAAGCTTGATCCATTTATCAAAAAAGAAAATGAATGCTAAAAGATTTGATATAGTTATTAGTGGCACTGGTTATGTTGGTTTAACAGCGGCATGTTTACTTGCTGAGATAGGGTTAAATATACTATTAATTAATAGGAACAATAGTGTAACAAAAGATAATTCTGGCAAACCATCTAGATTATTTTCTATCGCTAGTGGATCTATGGAAATTTTTAATAAGATTAATATTAAGAAGGGTTTTGAAGATAAAGGGCAAGAAATCAAGGATATATTGGTATACGATTATGTGAATAAAGAAAAGCTTGTTTTTTCAGCAAAAGATATCAATCAAGATTCGTTTGGCATCATGATAGATGAGCATTTGCTACTGCATGAGCTTGAAAAGAAATGTGATTCTTATCCTAATATATCAAAAATGTATAGCGCTAATATTGATATTCATAATGAGCAAAACATAGTTAAAATCATTAATCAAAAAAACGAGATTATTTCAGATTTATTCGTGATTGCAGAAGGTAAATTCTCTGACTCAAGACAAGCTTTAGATTTTGATGTGCATACTCACGATTATCACCATGACGCAATCATTTGTGACATAGAGCATGAATTGAATCATCAAGGCAAAGCCATAGAAAATTTTATGCCAGCTGGACCATTTGCAATCCTGCCAAAAAAAGGAGGTTATCGCTCATGCATAGTTTGGAGCGAATCATCTGGAATGGGTGAGTTTTTATCCCGACTCAACAACACTGAAATAGAGCAATTATTACAAAAAAGGATGAGCAATTGTTTTGGAAGCATCAAGCTTTTATCAAAAGTTTCTTATTATCCTTTAAAACTAATCTTAAGTAATCAGTATTATACTGGCAGATCAGTGTTATGTGGCGATGCACTTCATGGCATACATCCAATAGCAGGTCAAGGATTAAATTTGGGACTCAGAGATATTGAATGCTTGGCACAATTGATAAAAAAATATGTAGACTTAGGTTTAGACATAGGTTCGGAGATGCTATTAAAAGAATATCAAAAGTCTAGGGAGCACGATATATCATTAATGGTTCACGGGACTCATTTTATAAATTACTTTTACATGTCTAAGTTGCTTTCTAGCAAGATAATAAGAAAAATTGGCATGAAAATTATTGACAATTCATCATTTATTAAAAATAGGATAGTGAACTATGCCTGTGGTCATAATTTCTGATATATGCTTAAACTTATGTTGTGAGTGCTAATTTTATGCTGGAAATATTGTGAAAAATTTTATATAAGAGATCCAGGTAGCCGGGTAGTTGCTGTATGATAAATATAGAGGAAAGTCTGGGCTTCATGGGATCATAGAGTTGGATAACGTCCAGCAGAGGTAACTCTAGGGAAAGTGCCACAGAAAAAATACCGCCTTCGGGTAAGGGTGAAAAGGTGAGGTAAGAGCTCACCGGGATTTTAGCAATAGGATTCGCATGGTAAACCCCTCTAGAAGCAAGGTCAAGATGTGTTTGATAAGAGATCTCACTTGGAACACTGGTGGACCGCTAGAGTTTAATGGTGACATTAAACCAAGATGAATAACTACTTAAACAGAACCCAGCTTATAGGCTACCTGTGATTTTGAAAGATTAAGATGAATTTCTTCCTTGTTACACTTATATTTTTATGCAATTTCTGCTATTTATATGCTCAAGAAATTAGCATTACGTCTCAGGACTTAGAAGTAGATATTAAAAAAAGCAAAGCTTTTTTTACTAACCAAGTTGAAGTAAGAAGAGAGGGCGTTATCATTAATGCCCAGAAATTGATCATAAATTATGAAAAGAAAGAGCTCAAAGATTTACTATTCACAGGAGGAGTGAAAATCAATAATGGGAAAGAAAAAGCTTATGGAGAAAAAGCATTTTATAAAATTAACGACTCTTTTTTAACTATAGAGGGAAATGCTAAGATTATTCACACAGATGGAGTGCTGGCTGGTGATAAATTTAGTTATAACTTCAAAACAAAGAGATTTCGGGCCTTTGCGAAAGACTCAAGAGATAAGGTCAAAACCTTTGTTTCATTTAAAGACAGGCCTAATTAGAGATTTTTTTAAAATTCTCAATAAAAAAGATTGCAAAAACTTGAAAAAGTCTTAAACATAGACTTGTGAATATTAAGAGTTGTTGATCATTTCCCTCGTTAAAAACAAATATGATTTTTATCTCGTGGTTAATATCATCGATTCGTATTTCAACTCAACAATTAACGAATGTGGAATAATTATAAATGAAAATACAAGGAACCGTACAGTGGTATAATTCTGAAAAAAGATATGGCTTTATTAAGCCTGACAGTGGTAGCAAAGATGTTTTTGTTCATGAAAAAGAAATCAAAACTTCTGGTATCAATTTCCTCAAAGAAAATGCCAAAGTAGAATTTGAAATTAAAACAAATGAAAAAGGAAGAGAGTACGCTTCAAATATCCAGTTAATAAAATAATGGTGATCTATGAATAAAAAAGAATTTTTAGATGTTTTAGCAACTAAGCTAAACACTACAAAGTCTAACGCAGATAAGGAGCTTACAGCGGTCTTAGATTGTATCGCAGAAGTTATGAAGGATTCTGATGAATTAAGATTTGTTGGATTTGGAACTTTTAAAGCTAAACAAACAAAAGCTATGAAAGTCAGAACTCCAAGAGGAGACATGGCTGATGTTCCCGCTCAGAGACAAGTTAGGTTTTCGGTGGGGAAAGAATTCAAGGATGTAGTGAATTCTAAATAACTTTTGATGACGTTACCAAAACGTTCGATCTACATACTATTTTGGTAACGTCTTTCATGCATATCTCCAACTAAGCTACCTATTTATTTCTGCGTGCCTTTAGCAAAAAGTCGTGGAAATTTATTGCTGGCGTGATATCATTTTTGCAAACTAAATAAAAAGGTTTTTTGTGAAGGAATTTAAAAATAACTTTAATAGTAACTTGTTGAAATGGTTGGGGATTGTACTCTTTATAGTGTTTTTATATAACATCTTTGGGTCTCAAACCCTTTCTTCTAAGTCTATATCTTTTTCTGATTTCTTAGATAAAGTTGAATCTGGTGAAGTGAAAGAAGTTTCTGTGCGTGGTAATCTTATTGAAGGTCATCTTAGCACTGGTAACACTTTTTCTACTTTATGCCCAATGTCATATTCACGAATCTTTGATGATCTAAGAAAAAATAACGTTAAAATTGATATAGTGCCTGTAGAATCAGCTATGGGTAGCATCATTGGAATATTTTTATCATGGTTTCCCGCATTATTGTTGGTGGGAGTGTGGATATACTTCATGAAAAACATGCAAGGAGGAAGTAAAGCTCTGGGGTTTGGCAAATCCAAGGCAAAATTAATGAAAGATGATGGAAAAAAAATCTTATTTAAGGATGTCGCTGGGGTAGATGAAGCTAAAGAAGAGTTAAAAGAAGTTGTTGATTTTTTAAAGGATCCAGAAAAGTTTAATAAACTAGGAGGAAAAATACCCAAAGGTTGTTTGCTGGTGGGCACTCCTGGAACAGGAAAAACCTTGTTGGCAAAAGCGGTGGCAGGCGAAGCTGGAGTTCCTTTCTTTTCAATATCTGGCTCTGATTTTGTCGAAATGTTCGTTGGTGTTGGTGCTAGTAGAGTTAGGGACATGTTTACCCAAGCAAAAAAACATTCACCATGTATAGTTTTTATTGATGAAATAGATGCGGTAGGTAGGCATAGAGGAGTTGGATTAGGTGGTGGAAATGACGAAAGAGAACAAACCCTTAATCAACTTTTAGTGGAAATGGATGGCTTTTCTGATAACCAAGGAATTATAGTTATTGCCGCAACTAACAGAGTCGATGTCCTTGACAAAGCATTATTAAGACCTGGCAGATTTGACAGACAGATTATTGTCCCAATGCCTGATATTAAGGGCAGAGAAGAGATTTTAAAAGTTCATGCAAAAAAGATACCTGTTGCTCCTGATGTTAACTTAAGGGTTGTTGCAAGAGGCACTCCTGGATTTTCTGGTGCAGATTTAGCGAATTTAGTTAATGAATCTGCATTAGCAGCAGCAAGACTAGATAGAAAGGTTGTTACAATGCAAGAGTTAGAGCATGCAAGAGACAAAGTGATGATGGGTGCAGAAAGAAAGTCTATGATAATAACTGACGATAAGAAAAAGATTGTTGCTTACCATGAAGGTGGACACGCTCTTGTGGGAATGATGATTGAAGGATCTGATCCGATTCACAAAGCAACAATTATACCACGTGGTCCCGCTCTTGGAATGGTCACAAGGCTTCCAGAAGACGATAGATATTTAGATAATAGACAAAAAATTGAAGCGGATTTAGCGGTTGCTATGGGAGGAAGAGTGGCTGAAGAATTAATATTTGGAAAAGAAAAAATCACCACAGGCGCTTCTGGAGATTTTCAAATGGCAACCAATATTGCAAGAAATATGGTGATGAATTGGGGATTTAGTGAAAAAATTGGTCATATATCAATAAAAAATGATAAAGAGAATTACTTTGGAGGCGGTGGAAACAACAATATGTCTGAAGAACTAGCTAAAAAAATAGATTCAGAAATTGACAGCATATTGAGAGTTGCGTATAAAAAAGCTGCAGATATCTTAACTCAAAATAAGGATGCTCTTGAAATAATTGCAGAAGGTCTTATTAGATATGAGACCTTAACAGGAGATGAAATAAAGTTGTTGTTAAAAGGAGAGGAAATAAGAGGAGATGAAAAAGATTTAGATGAAGGAAAGGATTTTTTTGGTAAATCTTCTGTCCCCACAAATCCTTAACTATATCCACTCTCACTAGCAAGAATTAAGCATACAGCTTCAATAACTTTAATTTTGTTACACTCTATATATCCGATCATCAAAGAATGAATATGAATGGACACTACTAAAAAATTTATATAGACTGGCATGACTGATATTCAAACAAATTAACGATATGCATCTAACGGAAAACATATTTTCTTCTATAGAAAAAGCTTTTTTGAAGTTACGCAGAAAACGTGTTTCGCAGTATATTTTTAATCTCAATGATGGCATTGTACAAAAAGGTTTATTTGAAGGCTTGAAATTAACTGATAATTCCAATATCTCAAAAGGACCTTTAGCACTTAAGATATACGGATTTTACGAAGAAGTTTTAATTAATGAAATAATGGAGGGGGGGGATTTAAAGAGCTATTGAATATAGGGTCAGCAGATGGCTATTTTGCATTAGGTCTGCTAAAAAGCAACCAGGCTCAAAAAGCTCTATGCTTTGAAGCCACAGAAAAGGGGAGAAAAGCTATAATGAGAAATGCCACAGAAAATAGTCTTGAAGATAAAGTGCAAGTTTTTGGAATTGCCGATCAACATATGATGAAAAAATTAAAAGAACATTCTTTTAATACAGAAAATTCTCTTGTGCTATGTGATATCGAGGGAGGAGAGTTCGATTTATTTACCAATGATTTATTTAACTATCTCAAAGGAGCTAAGATTATAATTGAATTACATGACAAGGTTTTGGGATTAAATGAAGAGATCAGAACAAAGCTAATACAAAAAATACCAAAAGGATTGTCTTACAAAATCTTAAAATCTCAATCTTTAAATTGGAACGGTATATCAACTCTAGAAGAACTTAGCGACAATGATAGAGCGGTTGTTTTATCCGAAGGAAGAAAAAAAATCGGAGAGTGGTTGATTATAAATTAATCCGCAGTCTTTATACAATATTGCAAATTAAGCATTGCAAAAATAGCGTCATGAACTTATATAATCAGCTTTTGCTTAACCCCAAAACCCGACAGCATTTTGTGCGTTTCGCATAAAGGCAAACCAATAACATTGCTTGGAGAACCATTGATCCATGTAATATAAGCGGCTGCCATCCCTTGCAATGCATATGCTCCTGATTTATCAGACCATTCATTTGCATCTAACAATAGCTGTATTTCACTGCCAACCAATCTTTTGAACTTTACTTTAGTTTTGACCACTTTTGATATTGTTGACATACCAGTGGTTATTGAGATCCCCGTGAACACATCATGCCTTCTTCCAGATAATAATTCAAGAAAATGATGTGCTTCTTTCCTATCCTTAGGCTTGCCAAGTATCGTCCTTCCTCTTGCCACTATAGTGTCTGATGCTAAAACAACTGCTTCTGGAAATTTTTGAGCTATAGTTTTTGATTTTAATTCTGCAAGCCTTTTTGCAGCAACGAGAGGGAATTCTTTTTTAAGAATCGTTTCATCAACATCGGGGGAAATAAATTGATCTGGACAATACCCCACGCTTTTCAAAAGCTCTTTTCTTCTTGGAGAAGAGGATGCTAAGATAAATAAAGGTTTCATTTATATCTGTGCGTAACACGTCCTTTTGTGACATCATATGGAGACATTTCTATATCAACCTTATCTCCAGACAAGATACGTATTCTGTTTTTTCTAATTTTTCCTGAAGCATATGCGATAATCACATGCTTATTTTCTAGCTCAACACGGAATGTTGCATTTGGAAGCAATTCAATCACTTTCCCACCCACAACTATAATGTTATCATCTTTTGCCATTTAAAGACATTATTTATTTAAAATCGCGATAGTGATATAATAGCCATCTAGATATATTGGTCAAGATAATTTACGCTAATCATCTTGTGTTTTTGATTGATAATTCTTGATTATTAGATGTATTGATGCTTAAATATGTCGAATTCTTTATGTATCTAATGTGATAAGGTTCTTGGTTTTTTCTCTCTATTTGTCGATTTTCTACACATCATTCGCCGATGTTAGAATTAAGGACATGGTTAATTTTCAGGGAATACGCGATAACATACTGGTTGGATATGGGATTGTAAGTGGCTTGAGTGGCACAGGGGATAATCTCCAAAATTCCTCTTTTACTCAAAAAGGTCTGGTTAATCTACTGGAGAAGTTAGGAATTAACACCAGAGGAGAAAATATAAAAACAAAAAATATTGCCGCAGTGATGGTGACAGCTACTTTGCCTGGATTTGCAAAATCTGGAAATAGTATTTCAGTTAATCTCAGCACCGTTGGTGATGCAAAAAGTGTCAAAGGCGGAACCCTGCTCCCAACCGCACTAATAGGAGTTGATGGAAAAACTTATGCTGTGGCACAAGGACAAGTAAGCATAGGTGCGCTTTCTGAAAACAGACAAGAGAACCTAAAGCCCATGTTGACCTCAGGATATATAATAAACGGCGCCATTGTTGAAAGAGAAGTGAATTTTAAACTGAATGATATAAAGAACCTAAATGTCTCTTTAAAAAACCCAGACCTCACGACAGCCAGAGCTGTTGCCAATGCAATAAACTCATACTACGAAACCACCCTTGCCTATGCTGAAGACCCTGCTACAGTGTCATTAAAAATTCCACAAAAATACAAAGATAACATCGTCTCTTTATTAGCAGACATTGAAAATATATCGGTCTCTCCAGACACCACTGCAAAGATTATTATTGACGAAAGAACAGGAACGATAGTTATGGGGAAAAACGTTAAAATAAGCACAGTGGCAGTTGCTCAAAATAATCTAGTTGTGAAAGTCACTTCTTATGATGAATTCAAAATGGAAAACCAATTAAACGATGATTATGCCAATTCTCAAAAATCACGTCCTGGCACCGCTATGAAGATTTTGAAAGAAACAGCGGATTTATCTGATTTGGTGCAAGCTTTAAACGGTCTTGGCGTTAAACCGCAAAATCTCATCGCTATACTCAAAGCAATCAAAGATGCAGGGGCTCTTCAAGCAGTTATTGAAATGAGGTGACGATTCATGAATATGCCAATAGACAATATTAACTTTATCAATCCTCAAAAACCATCTTTACCTATAAAAAAAGACTCATCATCTATCTCTAAAGCAGTGACAGAATATGAAAAAATGTTTACAAAACAACTTATCGAACCAATCATTGAAGATTTGGAGCTGAGCGTAGATACCAAAACCGAAGAAACTATGTTAAAATCACTTCTTTCTGACATATATGCAGACACTCTCGTCAAAAGCAAATCTAGCATTAGCTCTGGTTTAAGAAAGCAATTATTAAAGTCATATGAAAAAAAGTGATGTTATGAGTGATATACCAAAAGATACAAACCCAGATATTACATCAGAAAACAAAGAAAGCGATTCTGGTTTTATAGATTTTGAATTGATTCAAAAAGGTTTGAACAGACTATTATCGATCACATCAAGAGAATCAGAATTGCTGGATGCAAAAAGATATGACGAAGCACTGTCATTAACTCAAGAAAAAATGGAATTATTAAATTTTTTTGAAAGAAATAGCGATGAAGTAGTCAAAGTGTTATCTGACTTAGAAAAAATGAATGAAGAAAAACGAAATATCGCAAAAAAACTGGCACAGAATTTGCTTGATTTATTTAAGAGTAACACTGACAAAGTAAAAAAAGCTCAATATATAAACAACAGGGTTATGGAAATAACAAAAGATTACTTGTTAAAAAAAGTTGTTGAAAAGAAAAACTACTCTGGCTCTGGAGGTAAGAAAATGGATGCACAAGATCCTAAAAATATAGTTATGGATACGGAGGCTTAAAAATGTCTAAAGTAGATAATATATTCTTATCACAAACTGGAATATTTAATAAAAAAAGCGAAATAGCCCAGCATAACATTGCTAACTCCAATGTTCCTGGTAGCTCTAAGATTGAAGTTAAAGTGGTGTCTGACCCATATTTAGGATCTACGATCTCTGAAATAAACTCTACTTTGAATCCAATGTTAGCAAGAGATGCTGTGAAGCTGGAAGCTGCTGTTCAAGGCAATGAAGAAGCCACTCAATGAATGGAAAAAATCTCTCAATTTCTTGGCTCTCCTCAATTATCAGGAGGCGATTT
>CBFHIH010000017.1:0-19668 GCA_965655955.1 Candidatus Midichloriaceae bacterium
CGCACCCGGTCGGTCCTATCATCAATATGTTTGATTTAGAGATCTCAACATCATGATGAGAGGACGAAGAATGTTTGGATTCAAGCCTTTTATAATGATTATATACTGAGACGGATAAAACTTTTTTTGCCTTGCTTTGACCTATCACATAAGAATCTAGTATCTCATATATTGATTTTGGGCTTAAAAGAGATTGTTCTTTGCCTTCATCTTCATTTAGATCCTTTAATTTTTTAGAACAAAAAGTGACGCAATCATTACAGATATTAACAGCAACTCCAGAAATAAGTCTCTCAACTTCTTGAGCGCTTCTTCCACAAAATGAACAATGTAACAGGTTATCAGATGAATTTTTATTCATTATTTTTTACAGTAAGTCTTTTTTCTAATATTTTATCCACTATGCCATAGTTTTTTGCTTCTTCAGCCGACATGAAGTTATCTCTCTCGCAATCTTTTTCTATCTTAGTGATTGGTTGCTTTGTGTTGTTTGATAATATTTTATTTAAAGTTTGTTTAGTTTTTAGGATTTCTTTGGCATGTATTTCAATATCTGTGGCTTGACCTCTGTATCCCCCTAATGGCTGGTGAATCATAACTCGGGCATTGGGTAGGCAATATCTTTTGCTAGCTGCTCCTGAGGCAAGTAGAAAGGCTCCCATTGAGCAAGCTTGGCCGATGCATAAAGTGGCAACATCAGGTTTGATATATTGCATTGTGTCGTAAATTGCCAATCCAGATGTTACAACGCCCCCTGGAGAGTTGATATACATGAAAATATCTTTTTCAGAATTCTCAGACTCTAAGAATAGTAGCTGAGCTATTATCACTGAGGATAAGTTGTCATTTATCTCGCCGCTTAAAAAAATGATCCTTTCTTTTAGCAAGCGAGAAAATATATCGAAAGACCTTTCGCTCTTAGGGGTCTGCTCTATAACAATAGGTATATAAGACATCAAATCATGGTTATCAGTTGCTTTACAATCCTTGGCTTATCTTTTTATTAAACTCCTCTGGAGTTAAGTGCACATCATTAGATTTAATTTTAGATAACACTAAGTCCACAGCTTTGTCCTCTAAAAAAGGACCGCGGATTTTTTCTAGATTTTTACGATCTTTGTAAAAATTTAAAACTTGCTGTTTACTATCCGTTGGCAATTGACTTGCTTGAGATTCTATAATTTTTACTAGTTCTTCATCAGAGGCAGTTATATTGTTTTTACCGATAATATTCGCTATAATCAGACCAATCCTTACTCTTCTTTCACTGACTTTTCTGTATTCTTCTTTCAGTGCTTCAGGTGATTTACCTTTTAATTGAGGATCTTTGTCCATATTTTTCTCAATTTCTTTCCATAGCTCATCAAAATCTCTATCCACCAATCTTTTTGGTATGTTAATTTTGTATTCTTTGTCTAAGACATCAAATAGATTTTTTTTCATATAATTCCTTGCTGCAGGCAAGAAGTCATTTTCCATCCTTGATTTAATAGATTCGTTTAATTTTTCCTCAGATTCAAAATCGAATTTTTTCAACATGTCATCAGTGATTTTTTCTAAAGGCTTGAGTGTGCTAATTGAATGTATCTCTACTTTAAAATCACAAGATTTTCCAGCAAGATCTTTTTGTGGATAGTTTTGTGAAAAAGATGCGGAAAAATCAAGTTTATCACCTTTTTTTGCACCAATTAATTTTTGCTCAAACTCGACAGAAAAGCTGTTTTCACCAACCATAATATCAATCTTTTCAGCAGTGTTGCCTTCAAAATTTTGTCCATTTATAGTAGCTGAGTAGCTGAGGTTTACTTTGTCAAAATATTTAACAGCATAATCACTTTTGGCATCTTCATAGGATCTAAAGTCTTTGAATATTATGTTATGTGCATCAGAAATTTCTTTATCAGATATTTTGACGATTAATTTGTCTAAAGTTATATTCTCCCAAGCAATTTGAGGGATTTCAGGGAGTAATTCAAAAACCAAAGACATTTTCAATCCATCTTGTTCAGTCAGAGAAAGATTTTTCACCTCAGGGTTTGAGATGAAATTTATCTTCTTTTCTTCTCTAATTTTTTGAATGGATTCAATGATTTGCTTATTTACTTCTTTCGAAAGCTCATCTTTTTTGAGTTTTTGCCTCACCATGCTAATTGGCACAGTTCCTTCTCTGAAGCCAGGCATCTTGAAAGTTTTTGCAGCTTCTTTTATTTTTTCTTCCACGCTTTCTTCCACAACACTGTTTGGCACTGTTACTTCATATTCCTTTAAGAAATCTTCGCTTTTCAATTCAGTTATTTGCATCTCAAGACACCATTATTATTTTTCATAGCAATAATCTAGCAAACAAATGAGGGTTTTTAAAGCTTTTTTATATTTTATAGCCAGTATGAAGAGCGACTATGCCATTGAGATATCTGATGAATTTAACATTGTAATACCCTGATTTTTCCATTTTTTGCTTTAATTCTTTTGCTGTTAAGAAGTTTTCTATGCTTTGGACAAGATATTCATAAGAGGATTGGGAATTTGCAACGATTTTTCCAATGAGGGGGATTATGTGAAATGAGTATGCCTTATAGATATTTTTGAAATTTTGATTTTGTACTTGCGAGAATTCAAGGCATAGAAACTTTCCTCCTGGCTTTAAGATTCTAAAAGATTCTTCTAAGACGTTGTCGATATGCGTTACGTTTCTTAACCCAAAAGAAATTGTGCAGTGATCAAATGAACTGTCTTCGAAAGGTATTTTTTCTGCATTTCCCAGAACCCACGCTATACTCTTGTTATATCTTGATAAACCACTGTCTGCAATTGTGTTTTTTCCGCTGTTAATCATTTCTTGGTTTAAATCGAGAACAACAGCTTGTTTGCCACCTTTGTCTATAAATTGTTTTGCCACATCTCCGGTACCACCAGCTAAGTCTAACAATCTTGTTTCTGGTATATAATTAAAGTTAGATAGTAATTTTTTTTTCCAGAGCCTATGCATGCCAAGGCTCATTAGGTCGTTCATTATATTGTATTTTGTTGCAACATCAGTGAAAACGCTTTGAACTTTTTGTTCTTTTTCTGATTCTTTAACTTTCTGGAACCCAAAATTTGCAAACATTTTAAAGAATTAATGGCAGGAGCGAGAGGATTCGAACCCCCGACACTCGGTTTTGGAGACCGATGCTCTACCAACTGAGCTACGCTCCTAGATTAATAGGATAAGTTAATCTAGCTGATAGAATTTAACTAGACAAGTAAAATATTTATTCAATAATGTAAGTACGTGTAAGTTTTATAACAAAGATGTATTAATTGTGTTTCGTAAAATAAGATCTGTATGGACGTATTTTTTATTTTTTATCATCACTCTTTTTGGTGTTGATTTTGTGATTCAACAGTATGATTATTCAAAATATCTATTAAGCGCTGTCAAAGAGCGTGTCACACAGATAAGCAATGGTTTTTATAAAGTTACAGATAGTAAGAAAATCACAGTGAAGTTGTTGCCAGTTCCGACAATTATTATAGATGATTTAGTGATATCTAGTGAGGATTTTTTAACGAATTTTTTCCCTAGAGTTGAAGTGAAATTTGATATTTTGAACTTTGAAAATTGGCTTGCTAGGTCTAATTTTAAAAATTTTGTTCTGTATAATCCTAATATAAAGCTATCATATGATGTATCTGCAAGCAGTGGTTTTGATAAAAAATCACTGTTTTTTAAAGGTATTGAAGATACTAAAGTTGCAATCCATTCTGGAGAATTAAGATTAATAGATAAAGAGACATATTCTAGTCAGTTGGATCTAAAGAATCTTGAATTGTTACTTAATATAGCAGATGAGAGTTCTTTTGTGCTGCAATCAAAATTTTTATTTAATAATGACGTATATGACGGAAATCTTAGGATTAATGATTTTTTTAACATCAAAAATTCTCGATACATTTCAGGTAGATTAGGGAGTGGTTTTTTTGATGTCATTCTTGATGTTATTGACCGTAAAAATCCTAATTTAGGAGCTTTGAAAGTGGAAGTGAAGGGTGATGATGCCAAAATAAAGCATAGTATTAGCGCAGATATTCAATTTGATAATAATGGGGGCGTGAAATTGGAAAATTTTAATGCCAACTCAAATCTTATAAGTGGTATTAAAGGTGAAGTATCATATGACCTTTCTTCAAAAAAAGAACGTTTGGACTTGAAGATAGATAAGATTAATCTCGTTCAACCTAAAATGCATGCAATTACAAAAAATGATCTCTCAGATCTTTTTTGGAGTTTTTCTAATAATCTTGAGAATATATTAAGATATGCTAGTTCCATCGATTTAGTTATTGGCTCAATCGATTTATCTAAACAATTTTCTATTAAGAATTTTACAGTTAATGCTCTTAAAGACTCCGAAGGGCTTAAATTAAATAACTTGTCATGTCAGTTGCCAGGGGACTCCAAAATGTCTTTAAAGGGTAGTTTTGTAAATGATAAAATTCCCTCTTTCAAAGGAGATATTTCCTTATTGACCAAAAACATGAATCAGATGTTAATAGGCACAGATGACAAGATTCCAGCTGTTTTCCAAAGTGGTATTTTGATAATGCCAGGGGTGTTGCATCTTGAGAATTCTCAATTGGCCTCTAAGGAAATGGCTGGTGGTGGTCACTTTGCTTTTTATAATGATTTTAGAGGTGATGTAGATTGTTATGTAGAATTATTATTTGATTATTTGAACTTAGATATTTTGGGTGCAGGGGATAGGTTGGATCAGTTTTTGCGCTTTCTTCATGAGGCAGATCATGATAGCACTGGAAAGACATTTTATGATAATTTTAACGACTTTAGTTATTTCAGGAATCACTCAGGATTTAAAAATATAGCTCTTTTTGCTTCCAATGTTTATTTAAAAAAAGAGTTATTTAGTGATTTCAATGTCAATGTTGATCTTGATGAAAATAGTGGCAGGGTAGATCTTTTGGATATATATCATAAACTTGCTAATTTTTCTGGTAAAATATCTTTAGATATTTCTGATATAAAGCCTGCAATTGATATTGATATGAAGTTTTCAAATTTATCAGAGGACTTTTTTCGGGCATTTGATATAAAGAAAAGTGCAGTGAATAAATCTCAAGATCTTAATTCAGGCAAGAATGACGAGGTTATAAATTTCTATAGCATAGGTCAGGTGGATTTGAAGTTTGCTTTAGAAGTTGATAACCTTGCTTTAGGAGGTGTAACTGTGAAGAACTTAATCACATCTGGAACCGGTAGAGATCAAGAATTGAAAATTGCTTCATTTGATGCAGATATTTTTAATGGCAAGGTGGTAGCTAATGGAGGAGTTTACATCAATAGTCCTTTTTATCAGCTACAGTTTGGTGTTGGTTTTCAAAACATAGATCCAGGAATGTTTACCGAATACATGATAGGTGATGGGAATAATTCTGGATATCTTAGTGCTTCTGGTTATGTCAGCTCTAAGGGATCTAAAAAAGATGATTTTAGTAAGAATTTATCAGGCAATTTTAAATTTTTGGGAAAAAGCATTTTACATAAAGGTTTTTCAATTCAGGAGCTAATTGATATAACCTCCTTTACTACATCATATGAAGATAAGATAAAGCGTATTCAGTATTATACTCGATATGGTGATAGTTTATTTGATGACGTTTCTGGATTTCTTACTATTGAGAAGGGGATAATAAAGATTGATAACATGAAGATCAGAAATAAGTATTTGATTGGTGCGAGCAATATCTTATATAGTTTAGTTGATAATAATTTTAATTCTAGCACCGTCTTTTCTTTCTTACTTAAAAAGGGAGAAAAGCCAATCAATCTAATATTCACGACTACCGGTGTTGTTGGAGATCTAAAAAACTCTGTAGATTATAAGGAGTTAGATGATTATGTTCAAAACAACACTCAAGCGCACTGATTGTATATGCTGAAATTTTATACTCGAGGAAATTTTATAATAAATTCGGTATATTCTTGGTATATAGATGCGCAACGAATTTCTGCATTCATTTTTTCTAATACATTTTTTGAAAAATGCATTCCTATACCAAAGCCATTGGTTGTAAACTTATCACTAAATATTTTGCCAATGTTTTCTTTTTTTATGCCAATGCCATAATCTTTATAATGTAGCTCATTTCTTTTTGCGTCTATCCATATTTCTATATTCACGTTTTTTCCGGCGTGAGTGAATGTATTTTTTAAAAGATTAAAAATAACATGCTTCAATAGATGGGGGTTGCCATAAAAATTAATATCTGTGGATTGATCAAAGGTTATCAATTTTTTTTCCGCTTCAGATAAATAATACTCATCTAAAGCTCTATTGACATATTTGGCTAAAGAGTATTTTTTTTCTGTGGTGATATTATGCTCTTTATTTATCTCTTTGGAGGCTGTGAGGATCATCTCGATACTTCTTAGGCAGCTTTTTAATAAATGGTTACATTCTTCAAGTTTTGGTAGTATTTGGTTGTTTTCTCCATCTTTTTTTGCTTCTTCTATTATTCCTAGATTTTTAATTTGTATGATCGATACAGGAGAATATAGCTCGTGAGCTATTGCATTTGTGAAAGATTTTGATATCTCAAATTTCAAATATTCTAATTTTGCTTTTAAAAGCAGTAAAATAGCTAACAAAATAGTAAATGCGCCATTGGAAAAGCTCATATATCCTCTTCCTTTGAAGAATAGTAAGCTATGCTGATCATAATTGCTTATTGGGTAGTATTTTGACAAGGTTGTGTATAACGCATATGACATTATAAGTCCTAAAACGTTAAGAAGTACAAAGCCAGTTAAGTTGGTATATATATACAGCAAGGATAAAGACACTACTAACTTTACTACCCATTTGTTTTCAAAATTAAAAATGAATAACATGTAATATGATGCGAAGGGCAGCGAGATAAACAACACCAGAAAGAACAAGATATTAGATATATGCCGTTTATTAAAAAGAAATTTAAATGTGAAGTATAAAACACAGAATATTGCAGCAGCTGAATTAGTCCACAACACTCCTTTTATTATGAATTTTTTTGGATCAGGTATATAGAAGTATGTACTCACAAGTATTATCATTGTGATGAAGCAAAAGATATCGCATAAATCCTGATTTTCATCGATTTGTCTAAAGATTGACAAGTGTTTCATCATGTAAAATTTATACCCTGCTACTCAAGAAGTAACATTCTTTGCATATACAAAGAAAAAACTTCAATATTGCATATCTTTATACCTTTAATTAGTTTTTGTATAAAGAAAAATTTCAATTTATTGATGTATTTTTTTTTATCATCGTATATTTTTGGTGATAAAGGAGATTACATTAATAGGGAGGATTTTTTTGAGATTTTTCAATGACTCAGCACTTCTTTGATGATTAAGTGTCTTTCTAATGTCAGTAGCATTTATTTTTTTATAATTTTTACATTCTAAAAATTGCCATTGAGGGAATAGCTTTAGATAATACGAAGATTGATCTTTGATGTGTCCTATTAACGCTATATTATTATTTGATGTAGAGAAATTGGCGATCAAAATCTTTATTTGATTTGCCCATTCAATGTCATCATTATAATCATTGATGGGAAAAACAGTGATTTTGCGGTTCAATTTTGATGAGAAGGAGTTTTGAATGCAGTTTTTTCTTTCTTCGAAAGTCCATGGATTTTTTTCACTTTTCTCTGTATTAGCTGAGCCACATAAAATAATCATCTTTTTTGCATACTTAAGACCTTGTGTGATTACATGCTTGTGACCATTATGAAAAGGTTGGAATCTTCCTATATAGACAGCATACTCAAAAAGAAAGTCTCTTGGCATATTAACGTGATGTTTATTTGATTATCGGCTAATTTGTGGACTTCCTTTCTCAGCTACTGGTTGTTGTCGAGATTTTTTAGAATGTTCAGGTAATTTTTCGATTTCTTGATCTGGTTTAATATTACTACCTAATGTTTTAGATCTATCACGCAGGGATTTTTTTGCTGCCAGCAGACATTCTTTTTTTACTTTGTTTACTTCTGAATTGTAAAAGACTACAGGAGAAAACGTTTCTCTGCTTTTATCATAAGAAAAGCTGCCTAAAAAAGCTTTTTTCACATAATGAAACCTAGACTTTGTTTCTAAGGTTGTGTCATGGGAGAGTGTTTTTTTTAATTCTTCTTCTTTTAATTTTTTGAATTCATCTGACAGGCTTGATTGTGCATCATGATTGTTTGTTTTAGATAATTTTGTTAATGCCTCCAATTCAGCTGTCTCTTGTTTGATTTGCTCTTTTAAAAAATCTAATCCCTTACCATTTGTGTAGTGAAGACCTAGCAAATTTTTGTTGTTTTCAATTTCTTTAAGTAAGATATTTCTTTGCAAGCTAAAAGATTTTTGTTCTCCTAAATTAGCTGACACAGTTGTGGTCAGTGAAAATGTTGCGATGCCAGTTAATATTCCTGCAAGCGCTGTGGGATTCGATGCGAGTGCTATAGCATTTGAGCAAATGGGAATTAAACTTTCTGGCATTCTGTGAAAAGCATTTTTTATTTGTATTGGTACGTCACCTTTCCCTGTGTCTAATGCTGAGTTTATAGGTTGGTTTTCAGACAGTTCTTGATATAGTGATGAAAGTTTTGTTTGTCCCTCTGTAGAGTTTATTAATGATAGTTTTTGAATTCTTAGATCTATCAATTTTTCCAGGGATAATTCCTCTTTTTGATGTTTTCTTAGGTTTCGCAAGCTAAGTCCTTCTGTGAAGATTGAAGTCCCTATGCCCGCAACTGTTATGCCTACTTGAAGGGTTATTGCTGCAACTGACAAAGGGCTAAAATACAAGCCTGCTAAACAGCCGATTGAAATCAATCTTGAAGTAGAAGGACCTATGATAACATCTATGGTTTTGTTGAAAAAGGATTTAATGCCTTGCCAAAGCGAAGTTTTTTTTTCTTCTTGATGATTTTCTAACAGAGGTTCTTCTAAAATGTTTTCTTCACTGAAATTGCGAGGGGACTTTAATCCCTCTTTATTAGCAACATCTTGGCTATAATCATGGACAGCACTTTTTATGCCAAGTGCAATCATGACTGATTTTATGGGCCAATACATCCATTCTCCGATCTGCTTTCCTGCAGTGATTACTTGATCTAGCATAATTTTATTTCGTGTTTATCGCCACATCCTATACTGAATATACAGCTAATTTTTGATATTTTCCATATGTTGATGAATTTTTTTGAGAAAAATTGGCGTTGTAGCAATTTTCAATTCATGATCTATGGTTAAGACATCATTTTTTGCATCACCAGTTAATCTGATAAAATCTTTGGTTGTAGTGAGAATTTTGGCTGAATGTTTTTTAGCAGCTTTTTTGAGAAATTGTATTTCTTTGTCAGAAAATTGATGATGATCTGGAAAAAAATAATGTTTTACTGGTATGATGTCGATTTTTTTTAGAGATTTTAGCACTCTGATTGGGTTTGCTATGCCACACACTAATATGTATTTGTCGATATTGTCTGATTTTACGGAAATTTCTTCTTTAGAAAGCAATCTTTTTTCAGGATTTATGTTTTGCAAATTTGTTGAAGAAGAGGTGATGAAATCAGCCTTAGTTATGCTTGTTTTAATGCTTTCTCGCATAGGTCCAGCTGGTATCATTAGTTTGTTTTTAGACTCTGCGCTTCCAACGACTAAGATTGATATGTCTTTATATATCGAATTATCTTGAAAGCCATCATCTAAAATGACAATTTTTGCCCCATCTTTTTCTGCTTGCGATATGGAAATAGCTCTTTTTTTTGCGACATAGACATCTGCATATTCAGAAAGCATCAGTGGCTCATCTCCAACATCTTGAGATATGTGCTGCGTTGGGTGGACTTTGATTGCAAATTTATTATTTACCATTCTTCCTTTATAACCAGTTGAAACGATGGCAATTTTGTTTGTATGCTCTTTTAATATTTTAGTTAAGGCAATGACAAATGGCGTTTTCCCTGTTCCTCCAGATATTGAATTTCCCACGCATATAACCATGGGGGCAAATTTTTGTGGTGTTTGCAAAAAATAATATCTGATATTTCTAATTAGGCTATATAAAAGAGATAGGGGATAGAGCAGATAGTTAAGGATCCCAACCTTAGCCCACAATTCATTTTGAATGTAGTTATATATCTTGTGATATAACATCTACTGACCTTCTCTCATGATCCATCCTCCACCGAGCACTCTATCATCATGATACATCACGCATGCTTGTCCAGGTGTTATCCCCAAATATGGCTCTGATAGTTGCACCTCAGCAGTTTTGCTGCCTAGATATTTTATTTTTGCAGGGATTTCTTTGTGATTTGATCGCAACCTCACGGCGCATGAAATTTCGTTTTTGAGATCTATGTCTTGTGCAAGCCAATTTAAGTCTCTGATTTTGAGTTTATTGTTTAACAATGCTTCTTTTTCGCCAACTATGACTTGATTTTTTTCAGTATCAATTTTTATTACATATAAAGGATTACGATAAGAGATCTCAAGACCTTTTCTTTGTCCTATGGTATAGCCCGCTATTCCTTGATGTCTTCCCAATACCTTGCCATTTATATGAATTATATCACCTTCTTGATGTGCATCTGGCCTGAGTTTTTTGATTAGATTAAAATAATTTCCATCTGGGACAAAACATATGTCTTGGCTTTCTGGTTTATCAGCGATTTCTAGATTATATTTATGCGCCAGAGCACGAGTTTCATGCTTTCTCATATGTCCTAAGGGAAACATAAGATTGTTTAGCTGTTCTGTTGTGGTGGCAAAAAGAAAGTAGCTTTGGTCTTTTTCTCCATCAATTCCTTTTAAAAGTTTATTATGTCCATCTTCTATTATTGTTCTTACATAATGACCAGTTGCTAAAAAATCTGCCCCAAGTTCTTTTGTTGCTTTAAGTAAATCAGCGAACTTAACATTTTGATTGCACTCTATGCAAGGTATAGGGGTTTCCCCTCTTAAATAACTATCAGCAAAGTTGTTTATGACTTTTTGATTAAACACTTTTTCATAATCCAAGGTATAATGGGGTATCCCTATTTTGTCAGCAGCAACTTTTGCATCATAGATGTCTTGTCCTGCGCAACACGCTCCTTTTTTTTTAGGTGTGATGCTGCTGTCATAAAGTTGTAGCGTGATGCCAATCACTTCATGTCCTTGCTCTTTGAGCAGGGCAGCAACCGTTGAGCTGTCTACCCCACCTGACATTGCAACTACAATTTTTTGTTTCTGTTTCATAATATAAAAAAAACTTAGGATAGTTTTTTAACTAGAACTTGCTGCGCGATAGATAAAATATTGCTACATGACCAGTATAAAACTAAGCCAGATGGGAATGATGCAAACATAAAGACGAAAACAACTGGCAAGAAAGCTATTATTTTTGCTTGCATCGGATCTGTTGCCATATTAGGGGTTAATTTTTGCTGGATATATAATGACAGGGCCATGATAATTGGCAAAACACCTATATGAAGAAATGAAGGTGCTGTCCATGGAATCAAGCCAAATAGGTTAAATATATTAGTTGGATCTGGGGAAGACAGATCTTTGATCCATAAATAAAATGGTGCATGGCGCATTTCAAGAGCGACATATAAAACCTTATAAAGAGCGAAGAAGATAGGCATTTGCAAGATGATAGGGAGGCATCCTCCAAGTGGACTTACCTTCTCTTTTTTATAGAGATCCACTATTGCTTGCTGCATTTTTGTAGAATCGTTTGCATACATGGCCTTGATTCTGCTTGTTTCAGGTTGAAGTTCTTTTAATCTATTCATGCCTTTGAAGCCTTTTAAAGCCAATGGAAATAGAATAAGTTTTGTGCAAATTGTCAGCAATATAATTGCTATGCCGAAATTTCCTGTGAAAGAATAAAGGAAGCTTAATGTAACGAATATAGGTTTGGTGATGAAATATAATAATCCAAAATCCACAGCTCTATCAAACAGTTTTATATTATATTTTTCTTCGTATTTATCGAGTAGATCCAATTCTTTAGCGCCTGCATAGAATTTATAATCTGCGTTACCTCTTTCATCATTAATTATGACGTCAGATTGATATCGTGTGCTGTTTTGAGACTTGAAGCTACTAAATTCTCCTTGAAAATTTGCGTTTTGTGGTATGATTGCTGTGATCCAATATTTTGTTGTGAATCCAAGCCAATTGTTTAAGTCTTTTTTGAACTTATATTCTTTATCTTCTTCAAGATCTTCAAAGCTAATTTCCTTAAGCTTATCATTTGTGACGATAATTGCACCTTCATGGATCAATGTTTCACTTTTCCCCAGTCCGAAATTGCTTCTGGTTAATCCAGAATAAGGTGTTATTTTGGTATCTTTAGGGAGGTTTTGAACATTTTGTTTAATGGAAAACATATAGTCTTGATCTAAAGAGATTGTGATTTCAAATTTTATCCCTTGAGCATTTTGCCATGTTAATAAAAGATCTTGCCTTGGATTCAAGTTGTCGATATTTGCTTTCCATACAGTATTTTGTGTGGGCAAATCAGATATATCTTGGCTTATCCAACCCAATTTCAGATAATATACCTCTTGTGTATTTGAAGGTGACAGTAAGACAACATTTGGAGAATCATGTTTTATTGTTGTGTGGTATTTTAATAAGGTTAGATCATCTATTTTTGCTCCTTTGAGATTTATAGACCCAGAAATACTTTTGTTTTTGAAAAAGACTCTTTTTTGATTGCTTGATGTATCTTCTTGCAGCGAAAGGGAATCTTGCGTCACTTTTTCTGTATTATCTTGGGATATTTGTGATTCCACGTTTTCTTTTTTTATCGACTTTATGTTATTGGGGCCAAAATAATGATCCCAGCCTAACAAAATAAGCAAGGATAAGGCAGATGCGAGCAAGATTCTTATGTTATTATTCATTGTGATTTTTGATTTTTTACAGGGTCATATCCAGCAGCAAAAAAAGGATTGCATTTTAATATCCTTAAACAAGATAAGAAAACGCCTTTAAGACCATGTTTTTCTATTGCGGTTTTTGAATAAGATGAGCATGATGGATAATATCTACAGGAGGGAGGGGTATATGGCGAGATGCCATATTGATAGAGGTTAATGAGTAGGATAAAAAATTTTTTTAGTATGAAAGACAGCATGGGTTTTATTTGTTTACTGTTTTTGCATAAACCACAAAAAGATCTTTTTTTATCTCGTCAAAATTTTTCGTAACAATTTCTTTTTTTGCAACGATATTAAAGAAACCAGGTCTTATTAAACAAGTGCTCTCAAGATCTTTCACCAAAACCCTTATTATTCTCTTGAATTTATTTCTAATCACCGCATTTCCAACTTTTTTGCTCACTGTGATGCCGTAGTTGAAAGAGTTACCATGGTCGTATTGTTTGTTAGAGAACATAAGGAATGAATCACTGAAACGTTTGTAAACACACGTTTTTGTCTTAAAAAGACGAGTATAATCAGATGTTTTAGTGATCTTTGTTACGCTGATAATACTGACCTACCTTTTGCTCTTCTTCTGTTTATGATATCTCTTCCACTTTTAGTGGCCATTCTGGATCTGAATCCGTGTCTTCTTTTGCGTACTATTTTGCTTGGTTGGTATGTTCTTTTTGTAGACATTTTATACTTCTCTTTGTATTTGTATTGTAAACCATTTAATGGTAAGTTTTTATATTAAATAACAGCTACTGTCAAACGTTAAATAGTGATGAAAGAGTTAGTGAAGTATTACATAGAAGAGGGTATAGATTACTTTATGCATGATAGTGCAAAAAATAGATTTTCTAATCATCAGGCACAAGCGAAACCTGAGGAAAAAGGCGCACGTATTTTATCTTCAAAATCTGATGAGTTGAAGGGTGATTTAATGAATGTTTCTCGAAGAATCGCAAGTCAATGTAATTCCACAGATGAATTAAGAGATGCGGTTCAGTCTTTTGATGGATTGGAGATCAAAAAATATGCTACAAATACTGTTTTTAGTGATGGGAACAAAAATTCTGATATAATGCTTGTGGGTGAAGCTCCAGGTGCAACTGAGGATCAAGAAGGTATCCCTTTTTGTGGCAGAAGTGGTCAGTTGTTAAGGAAGATACTTGCTGCTATTAATCTGAACGAAGATCATTATTATATTACTAATACAGTTTTTTGGCGTCCGCCTGCTAACAGGAGGCCAACGAAAGAGGAGATAGACATTTGCAGACCTTTTGTGGAAAAGCACATCTCTTTTATTGATCCAAAGATTATCATTCTTGTGGGGAGTACCGCTGTTGAGGCTTTGTTAAGCCTCAAGACTTCCATGGCTGAATTGAGAGGGGAAAAGTTTGAGTATACGAATCAATACATTAATCACAAAATTGATACATTTGTTATTTTTCATCCTGCTTATTTATTGAGGCAGCCTGCTCAAAAAAAGCTGATGTGGCATGATATACAGAAAATAAATGAATTTTACTTGGACTTAAAGAGGAGAGGGTGATTGTTTCTGAATCTTATAATGACGTCTTAGAAGTTTTGAGAAGCAATAACGTGGTATGTATACCGACTGATACGGTATATGCCATTTCTTCAAGAGCTGTGAGTGATGATGCAGTTAGCAAGATATATGATATTAAAAAGCGAGAGATAGGCAAACCTCTGCCTATCTTTGTTGCATCTTTTGAGATGGCAGCAAAATATGTGGAATTTACTGATCAAGAGGCGGGCTTAGCTGAAAAATTTTGGCCAGGACCTCTTACGATTATTTTAAAAAAAAGACAGTGTATTTCTTTGTCAGATAGAATTTCTATGTCAAATGATATTGGGGTTAGAGTGCCTAATAATCAGATGATATTGGATTTGTGCAGAGATTTGAATGAGCCAATTGTTGCCACCAGTGCTAACATTTCTAATTATCCTCCATCTACTGATTATAGGGAATTAATTGATGTTTTTCAAAATTATGCGGGTCTCATATATAAATCCGATCCTAATGATGTGACGCAGCCGTCAACTGTTGTGAAGTTGCAAGGGAGAGGTGTTGAAATTTTAAGAGAAGGCGCTATTGCTAAGCAAGATATAATGAATCATATGTTCAAATGATAATAAAGAATGATTTAGCTAAATTTGTTAAGCATGAAGTGAGGGTTGGTAATGTGCAAATAGGAGGGGGTAATCCTGTTGTTATACAATCTATGACAGACACTCCAACTTCTGATGTTAAAAAAACGATTGCCCAGGTTATGGAATTATCAAAAGCGGGCGCGGAAGTTGTCAGATTAACAGTGGATAATCTGGATTCTGCAAGAGCTATTCCTTATATCAAAGAAGGTCTTTTGCAGCGCCAAGTTAATGTTCCTCTTGTTGGTTGTTTTCATTATAATGGTCATGACTTGTTATCTGATGTTAAAGAGTCTGCAATTGCTTTGGATAAATATAGGATAAATCCTGGTAATATAGGATTTAAAAGCAAAAGAGATAAAAATTTTGAAAAGATCATTGATATAGCGTTGCGGCATGATAAGCCGATTCGCATAGGTGTGAATGCTGGCAGCTTAGATCAATCTTTGTTGGCTAAATTGATGGATGAGAATTCCAATCTCTCTAATCCGAACTCAAGTGAATATGTGATGCGAGAGGCGGTTGTTAAGTCTGCAATTGAGAGTGCTGAATTTGCGACTTTGATGGGGATGCCAAACAGCAAGATAATATTATCAGCAAAGTTAAGCTCTGTATCTGATTTGATATATGTTTATAGAAAGTTGCATAAGCTATCAAAGCATCCACTTCACTTAGGGCTGACAGAGGCTGGCATTGGTATGAAAGGGGTTGTTGCAACATCAGCTGCGTTGAGTATTTTGCTGCAAGAAGGAATTGGCGATACCATAAGGGCGTCGTTGACACCAAAACAAGGAGAGGCGAGAAGTAATGAAATTGAGTTATGCAAGAACGTTTTGCAGGCACTGGGGCTGAGAAAATTTGCTCCTCAAATTACATCTTGTCCAGGCTGTGGCAGAACAAGTGCTGATTATTTTAAAAATCTGACAGAGGAGGTGCAACGATACATAAATCAGCGTGTTGCAGAGTGGAGGGTGAAGAATAAGAATGTTGATGATCTTAAGATAGCTGTGATGGGTTGTATTGTGAATGGTCCTGGAGAAAGTAAACAGGCAGACATAGGAATTAGCTTGCCAGGTAATGGAGAAGATAAATCAGCCGTTGTTTATGTTAAAGGGCAAAAATATGCTACTTTAAAAGGTGAGGATATTAAAGAGCAATTTATCAAGATTTTAGATGATCAAATAATGGCAATTGGGGGTGGAGAGTGAGAAGAGTTATAATTTTAGTGATTTTGATATCTACGATATTATTCATGGTTTTGAGCAAAAATTTTTTGCGACTTAACGATTTGAAGACTGAAGACCTGCCGAATTTAATCTACTTCATTGTCATACTTTCCTCCGCTATTTTGTTTTTTATAAGAGAAAAAACTTCCATTTCTATTATAATAAAGAATATGCTTCTTTGGTCTGTTATAATTTTCGTTATATTGCTTGGGTATAGTTATAAAAATGATATCAATGGTGTTTTGGAGAGAATTAGAGCGAATGTTGTTCCCGGTCAAATTATAGAGAGTGGAGATAGTATCACCATTGTGGCAAATGATTATGGTCATTTTTATGCTGATGCTTATGTCAATGGTGAAAAAATAAAGTTTCTGGTTGACACTGGTGCTACAACTGTTTCCTTATCTTTTAGAGACGCTGAAAAGCTAGGAATTGATAAATCAAAGCTTATTTTTAATGTTAAGGTTTCTACTGCAAATGGTCATACTTGGGCTGCACCGATTAAGTTAGCGTACATACAGATTGGGAACATTAGGATAAACGATGTGTCAGCAACCGTTTCTCAAGATAGCAACCTAGACACGTCATTGTTGGGTATGAGTTTTTTAAGAAGATTGAGTTCATATCAAATCTCTTCAAATGAATTGACAATGATAAAAGGCGATTAGCGATCAACGTGAAGCCATTGAACTTTGATGAGATGTGTTTGAGGGAATATCTTGTATTTTGTTTTTTAAAGAGCGGATTATAAGGCTGAGTCCAGCTAAGACTATAACAAATGCACTAAGCCATATAAAATTCGCCATGGCGTTATATTGAACATTAATCAGTAGTGATTTTCTATCTGGCAGTAGATTAACTGATGTATAAATATCATAAAATATATTGCTATGAAGGCTTATTTCTGATGTTTGCTGACTTTCTATGGGATAGAATCGAATTTCTGGGTATAAAAGCTTTTTGTCATCAAGTGAAATAACAGCTGTTTTTGCAAAATAATTATCTTTTTTTGTGTTTAATATATTTATCAGTTTCAACTTATGTCCTTTTATTATGAGTGAGTCATTTATTTTAATTTGCTGTGTTATTTCCTGTTTTAAGCCGTAAAATAATGAGATAGATAAAATCATAAAACCAAATCCAAGGTGGCCAAAAAACATACCGGGCTTTGTTTTATAGCTCTTTTTAAAAGATGCGAGTGTTAAAAGTATAACTGGAATAGAGATGAATATTCCGAATATGCTTAAAATTCCATTGATTTTCTGATACAGAATTAAAGTGAGAAGCAAAGATGTCAGAAAAGCAAATTTGAAGCTTTTGCTTTTATAAAAAATTCCACAGCAAAAAAATGCTAATAACAAGAAAAGAGGTATTAATAGTTTGTTATAAAAACTTGGATGTATGCTTAAGCTTATTTTATAAAACGTTTCTAAGATCGCTGGATAAGCAGTTCCTAATAGCAAAATAAGCCCTATTGAGGCGAGTAATATTGTATTGACAGTTATAAGTATATTGCTTCTTTTTGAATCTGGTTGTAAGCAATTTTTTCTTAAGAAATAAACAACGCTTGAGAAAAGGCAAAGAGATGACATGAATGTGAAGATTAAGATCCCTTTTTTGCTGTCTTGTGCAAAAGCATGAACAGAGGTTATGATTCCTGACCTGACAATAAATGCTCCAAAAATCACTAATAAAAACGAAGAGATATTAAGAATTACTGCAGTTTTCAACTGTGTTTTTGTTAAAGATTTTTGTGACAATATGTGAATTGATGCAGTTAAAATTAGCCAAGGAATTAACGATACGTTTTCAACTGGATCCCAGAACCAAAACCCTCCCCAGCCCAGCTCTCTATATGCCCACCATGCTCCTGTGCTGATTCCTATGCTTAAGAAGAACCATGACGCGATGGACCACGCTCTTGACATTTTGTGCCAAGACGAAAGGTTTTTGGTGAGGAGTGCTGAAATGGTTATAGAAAAAGGCAAGGAAAGCATTATATATCCAGTGTATAATATAGGCGGATGAAAAGTCACCGCTATGTCTTGCAAAAGGGGCGTCATCCCTAGCCCATTGGTTGGAGCAGGGAAGATTCTGGTAAATGGGTTTGAGGTGAAAAAAGTAAATAATACAAAGCTTATTAACAAAACTGTTTGTATAACGAGTGTTATGCTGTTTTCTTTGTTTGATTTATGAAAAAGTGCAAAAGCTGATGAAATTAATGATGCAACAGTGATCCAAAGCAGCATTGAACCTTCATGGTTGCTCCATGCTCCAGCGATTTTATATACCAGAGGGCTTAGCTTATGAGAGTTATAGACAACGTTCAGTACGGAATAGTCAGATGTGACGTAGCAAGAAACAAGGCATATAAAGCTTGAGGATGTTGCAGCTGTGTTTAAATGAGTGAGGAAGGGAATGTATTTCATTCTCAAATGTTCTGAAGACAGAGCAAATCCAATGATTAGTAACGAAATACATAAAGATAAGCTTAAAAATATACTGCCTAATTCTGCAAACATAGGTTGCCTTACGGAAAAGTTGCAAACACTGTACTATATTTTTTCTGGAAGGTAAAATTGATTAAAGAGAATATGGATGAAGAATTTCATTATTACATAACCTATTTAGTGGCGTTGAATGCTGGATTTAAAAAGGAAGAGGCGTATAAAATAGCATATGCTTCGCAGTATCTTGATGATAATCACAGAGAATATTCGATATATTGTGGGGAAAAGCTATCAAGATTATATATCAACAGTTTAAGTAGCGTGCAGTTTCCAATAAGAAAAAAGAAGATGGATCAGGTGTTGACATATTTTCATTTCTTGCCAGGAGATAGGGAGAAAATTCCTATTAAGTGGAGATCATATGGTGCATTTGCAACTACTGAAAATAGTAAAATAGCTAATGACTTGTTAGATTATGCCCTTAAAAGTGAGGATATATATTGGATAGGGATTGCAAGTCATTCATTTGTTGATACATGGGCACATCAGAATTTTGTTGGCTCAAACCATAAAATTAATGCTTTTCCCGGACCTATCAAAGCTATTATACCTAACATAGGGCATATGGATGCTTTGGATCAGCCAGATTTAGTAGGGTTGTATTGGGTTGATCCAAGATTGAGCAATATTGAAGTGAATAACGTAGAGAGATTTTTTAGTGCTGCATCTGCTTTGCATTCTAAATATAAAAAGTTTCTTAATAATAATATAAATGGAAATAAATTTCTTTATCAATTGTTGGATATTATGAACAATCTTGGAAGGCATGATTATAAGTCGGTTATCAAGGGTAAGAG
>CBFHIH010000018.1:0-4273 GCA_965655955.1 Candidatus Midichloriaceae bacterium
ACAAAGGCAGCAGACTGTAAATCTGCCCGCGTTAGCGTTCGCAGGTTCGAATCCTGCTCCCTCCACCATCTTCATTTGGCTTGATGTGCCGTGTTCTTTCTTTACTTAAACACTCAAGATTTCTAAATACCGTTATGTATTTAAATCTACGCCGGTGCGTTTCTTTTTAAGAAGATTATTAGAATTGCCATAAACAAGAGCAGTATATTAAAGAGAATGAGAAGTGGCTCTAATGTTCCATTGTAAAAAAAACCACAAATACCTATACATGAACTTGATATTAATACTCTAAAAAATGCTAAAATGGAGGCACAAGAACCTTTTAATTTATTGAAGAAAAAGACCGCTTCAGGAAACATTGAGTCTATAATAAACGCAGCGCCTATTGCGTATGCATTTAATGATATGACAATTAAAAAGGGGCTACCCCAAATATAATAGACAATATCTAAAAATAACAGCCCTATTGCAGTAAATAAGAAGCCCAAGTTGCGTATGAAGCGTAAGCTTATTTTATTTATTAAGAAACGAGATATTAACGAAGATACTGCAAAAGTAAGCCATATAGAAGAAATATAATATGCAAAAGTGGTTTTTGAAATTCCGAGGTGGTTTATCATAATGATTGGTGAAGAAGCAGAAAATGTGATGAGAACTGCAGCGGCAAAACCAAGAATCATCATATATGAAACCATTTTTGTGCTGCTTAATAAGATTTTAATGTTTTCTATAATGGTGAGAAACACATATGCAGAAGATTGCAAAGAGTCATTTGTTGTGTCTTTAAGGGTTTCTGGCAAAGAATAGCAGAGTATAACTGATATAAAAATACAAAGTCCAAATAATAAAATGGTCGCGTTAACTCCAATAATGTTGGATAAATTGCTGCTTAATATGGGAAATA
The DNA here is from genome assembly GCA_965655955.1 of Candidatus Midichloriaceae bacterium. Taxonomy (GTDB): domain Bacteria; phylum Pseudomonadota; class Alphaproteobacteria; order Rickettsiales; family Midichloriaceae; genus CBFHIH01. The sequence continues at coordinate 905 of CBFHIH010000018.1, forward strand.
TAGATTTTGCCAGAACGAATGAAAAAAGATTAAGTGTTGCGATTTTAAAAAACTCTTTTTTTACATATTTATCACCAATCATCGCAACGCATATTGAGATAGGAACGCCATCTCCTAAACCACTAAGGAACCTGAGTATTATATAAATAAATGAGTTTGTTGTGAGTAATATAGCAATAAAACTTATAAGGCTAACATAGAGTGAATAGAGTAATATTTTTTTTCTCCCTAATATGTCAGAATATAATCCAAAGATTATGGATCCAACTGCAACGCCAAAAGTATGGGCACTGGTTGCATAGTGAAAGATTTGTGGAGTAGCTCCAACCATTTTCATGATATCAGGATACAAAGGAGATAGATAACTAGATTGAGTGTGAGCCACAATGAGTAAATATCTGATGATATAGGTGAAATACATATCTAGATTCTAGGCAATTTGAATTTTACGTCTTCTTCTATCGCTAAAACATCTTGCAAATTGACCTCTTTAAAGGTACTGATTTTTGTTATTACGTTTTGTACTAATATTTCTGGAGCAGATGCACCAGCGGTTATGCCTAACTTTTTACTGCCTTGTAGCATATCCTCTTTGAGATCGTTTTCTTTGTCTATCAGATAAGAAGTGATTCCATAAGATGCTGCTAGATCCCTTAGTCTATTAGAGTTTGAGCTATTAGTGGAGCCTATAACAATAACGGTATCAACAATTGAGGAAAGCATCTTGACTGCCTGTTGCCTGTTTTGAGTAGCAAAGCATATATCCTTGGTGCCAGATCCTTTGATGTTTGGATATCTTGCCATCAATGCCTTCACTATATTTTTTGTGTCATCGACACTTAATGTGGTTTGTGTTATATAGGCGATCTCATCTTGATTGCTATATGGAATTTTTTTGACATCTTCAACATCTTCCACCACGAACACATCGCTTTTTACTCTGCCTGTTGTTCCTTCAATTTCTGGGTGATTTTTATGACCTATAACAACTATTTTGATGCCATCTTTTTCATATTTCTTGGCCTTTAAGTGCACTTTTGTCACTAATGGGCATGTTGCATCTATAACGTGTAAGTTTCGTTGGTTAGCTTGTTGTTCTACTTTTTCGCTAACCCCATGAGCGGAAAAAATGAGCGTTGAACCGTTTGGGATTGTCGATATATCATCTACGAACACTACCCCTTGCTTTCTGAAGTTATCGACCACAAATTTATTATGCACAATTTCATGTTTAACATAGATTGGTTTTGTATATTTTTTTAAAACCTCATTAACAATATCTATTGCTCTCTCCACTCCTGCACAAAACCCCCTAGGATTAGCCAAATATATCTCTATTTTCTCTTTTGTCATTGACTATTGTTTATAAGGCCTTATTCATATATAGTTCGGTAACAAGATATATACCATATTCTTTATTTAAACAAATGGAGTGTACGCAAGTAATAAATTTTGATGCAGCTCATAGGGTGATTGGTCATCAAGGAAATTGCAAGATGCTGCATGGTCATACCTATGTTTTGGAAGCTACTTTTTATAGCAAAGAACTTGATGCGTTGGGCATGGTTATTGACTTTAAGGTTATAAAAGATTGTTTGAAGAATTGGTTATCAGAAAACTGGGATCATAACGCGATCTTAAATATAGAAGATAAGGATCTTGGTGATAATATACAGAAAATTACAAATCAAAAAGTTTACTACTTAAGAAGTAATCCAACTGCTGAGAATATGGCTTATCATCTTCTGCATGAGGTTTGTCCAAAGATTTTTAGAGACGAAAGCGCAAAATGCGTTAAGATAAAATTATATGAAAGTAATACCTCTTGGGTAACAATAAAAAGTTAATGAACAGTAACCGTGAATAACTACGAATTCGATAAATATGCAGGCGCAATTGCTTTAGCATTATTTTTGATTGTTTTTTGCTATTATGTGGGGAATTTGTTTTATTATCCAGAAATACCTGTGAAAAAAAGGGGATATGAGATAGAGATTAAAAATAATGATGATTCTATTAAAGCAGATGAAATGGAAGAAGAGCCGGATTTGCAAACATTATTTAGCGTGGTTAACTATGAATTAGGCGAAAAGACATTCAAAAAATGTGCTGTATGTCATACAGTAGAGCAAGGGGGAGCTAATAAAATTGGACCTAATTTATGGAGCATAGTTGGGTCTGAAGTTGCTTCCAGATCTTCATTTGTTTATTCTAAAGCAATGTCTGCAAAAGGTTTCGCTAAAGATCATTGGTCATTTGATGAATTGATGAAATATTTAAAATCTCCTAAAAAACATGTTCCTGGAACTAAGATGGCTTTTGCAGGAATCAAAGATGTTCATGAAAGAGCAAGTTTGATAGAGTTTTTAAGATTGCACAGCAACGCACCAATAAAAAAACCTTAGCTATTAAATTTTTGCTTTGTATACAGTTTTTGGACAGAGATTGACAATTGATCATTGAATAAGCTATACTCGATTTCTTCGTGGTTTTTAAGTCATTCTACGGATGGGTGACCGAGCGGTTTAAGGTACCGGTCTTGAAAACCGGCGTGCGTTAACGCGTACCGTGGGTTCGAATCCCACCCCATCCGCCATTTCGGCGATACGTTTGTATCATCGTAGATATCGGGGCAATCTAAAGCTGGAACAATTTTGACAATATATTGACGCTTATTGGAAGCGCCGATTCTGATCCCCAACCTCCATTTTCTATGACAGTTGCTATTGCATATTTTGGACTATTATATGGTGCATATCCAACAAATATACTGTGATCTTTATGTTGCAGAGATTTATCTTTATGTTGCGTCCCAACAATTTGCGAAGTACCACTTTTTCCGGCTAAAGAAATGTGTCCCCCAAGGCTTCTATATCCCGTACCCTTTGGATCTAAAAACACTTTAACTAAAGCGTTTTTTAATTTGTTAATATGCTCATTTTTTATGCCTAAGCTTATAATCTCTGGTTCTTTATTTAACAGGCTTGCATTAATTTTCTTGCCTGTCACAGCCCTTGAAAACATTACAAGAAGTTGTATAGGTGTGATTTCAACAAAACCCTGACCAATTGATGTATTGATTGTGTCTCCTTGATACCAAGGTTGATTATAAATGTATCTTTTCCACTCTTTATTTGGTATGATTCCTTTTTTTTCTCCAAGCATTTCAATGCCTGTTAATCTTCCTAACCCTAACATATCAGCAATTAGGTGGATTGTGTCCACGCCTATCTCAAGCGATTTAGAGTAAAAGTAAGTATTGCATGACTGAAATAATGCTTCTTCTAGATTCACATACCCATGCCCATGCCCATTTCTTTTCCAACATCTGTAAATTCTGTTGCCATGAGTGAAAGAGCCTGGGCAAAA
>CBFHIH010000018.1:4283-18324 GCA_965655955.1 Candidatus Midichloriaceae bacterium
CATTCCTTTATATAACAAAGATAAAAATAGGACTATTTTAAATGTTGACCCTGGATGATATGGAGTTGAGATGCACTTGTTAATTAGGGGTTTTTTTTTATCAGATAACACCTCATTCCAATGATGGTTAGATATTCCATCTACAAACAGATTGGGGTTCATAGATGGAGATGACACTAGGCTTGCGATGCCATGTGTTTTTAAATCCATGATTGCCACTGCACCAGAATGTGGGTAAATTTCATCACAAACTATTTTTTGTATTCTTGAATTTATAGAGAGATTTATATCCTCTCCTTTAACACTAGGCAAGCACTCAACAGACCTGACAAAACGTCCTTTTGCATTTACTTCCACTTTTTTTAATCCAGGCTTGCCAAACAACTGTCTGTCAAAAATTTCTTCTATTCCGTTTTTCCCAGATGAAAACCAATTATATTTACCAGTCCCACCTTCTTCTTTTACATTAATACTCTTGTTATAATTCACGTATCCTAAAACATGAAACATCTTTTCTTTCAGAGGATAAAACCTTATATGCTGTTCCACAACATCCACATAACGAAATAATGGATAAGAATGGAGAAATATCACTTGTTCAAGCGCCAAATTGGATATGATATGGAGATCAAATTCCACACTTTCCTTTTCTATAACATCAAATGTTTTTAATAAATCAGATTCCCGATTCGGGATTAGCTCTATAAGTTTTGTTACTATATCAAAGATCTTATCTTTATAATGCCTTTTGATAAATAAAGCATACATCTTTTTATTATCTGCCACGACAATACCATTCACATCTTTAATTACCCCTCTAATTGAAGGTATCGTCATTATTCTCAGTCTATTTTTTTCTGATAAAGTTTGGTATTTACCACTCTCAAAAATTTGCAGATAGAGAAATCTACTCGCCAACCCAAATAAACATAAACCTTTAATCGAGGTTGCCACTAAAGTCCTTCTAGTAAAAACGTTATATTTTTTAATGTCACGCATTTTTAATTAGATATTGATTTGCGTGGCGTCATGTATATTAGATTATATACAATAGGAAAAAGGGCAGAAAGAATTAAATTTTTTTTCAACAGCATAATCACAAAAGTAAACATAGAATCTGATGCGCTATATTCAAAGCTGTGCTTTACAAATAAAAAAACTAGATTTGATACAAAAAACTCCAGCCAAAAAAATAAAAAACCACTTCTTTTATATCTTGTGTTTAAGATTTTTATAAAGCACATATAAAACATGAACTGTAAAGAAGTTAAGCCTATAATTCCCCCTTTCATCAAATCATATACTGCACCAATCACAATGACATTAAAAGATCCAAGCACCTTTTCTTCATTTAGAAGTAGTGAATATATCAAAACAGGTAATAGCTCAACTCCATAATCATTAGATACTTTAAACATCAAGGGTAGATTTGAAAAGATTATCAATGTCAATATCAATATATTGACAAATAAAGATTTTTTCCTGGAAAAAAACATGTTTATATGCTTGTTTAACTGTAATTAGATTATATATTATTTTCAAACTTAAAGTTCTATCATGAAAGATATAAAAATAGAAGAAATCACAAACATATATCCTGTCTTACCTATTCGTGATATTGTTATCTTTCCAAAGATGATAGTTCCATTGCTGGTTGGAAGGGAGAAATCTATCAAAGCTTTAAAAAATCTTGGACCTAACAACATGATCTTTTTAGCTGCGCAAAAAGATGGTTCAAATGATAATCCAAAAGGAGCAGAGATTCATAGAATTGGTGTTTTATGTAAGGTTTTACAAATCTTAAAACTTCAAGATTCTTCCATCAAAGTGTTAGTTGAGGGAGTGGAGAAGGCTGAAGTGAAAAAATTCATTAACAATGGTGCTTATATCAAAGCTTCGTTAGATACTCTTCCTGAAAACGAAGAAACTAACGAAGAAAGTTCTGTAATCAGAAGTGCGTTGGTTGACTTATTTAAAGAATATATAAGGCTGAATAAAAAAATATCCTCTGAAGCATTCAATAGTATTATTCAAATTGCAGATACACGAGATTTTTGCTATGCAATCTGCGCCCAGATTTTTCTTCCAGTAGAGAAAAAACAAGAGTTACTCGAGCTACCACAAATAAGCCGAAAATTGGAAAAAATAATGGTTTTCATAAACTCTGAAATAGAGCTTTTGAAAGCAGAGGATAAAATAAAAAATAGAGTTAGAAACCAAATAGAGAAGAATCAAAAGGATTATTATCTACATGAGCAATTAAAAGCAATACATAAAGAGTTAGGTGAAGAAGATTTAAAAGAAGAATATAATGAACTAAAAGAAAAGATCGGTAAACTCAAGCTTACAAAAGAAGCGCAAGAAAAGGCTAATAGTGAGTTAAAAAAGCTCAAGATGATGAATCCTATGTCATCTGAAGCGACTGTTATAAGAAATTATCTGGATTGGATCTTATCCTTACCATGGGACATTTTCACAAAAAACAATACTGATCTAGTGAAAGCAGAAGAATTGCTTGATCAAGAGCATTATGCTTTAACAAAGGTTAAAGAAAGAATCACGGAATATATCGCTGTAAATATAAAATCAAAGAAATTTTCTGGACCAATAATGTGCTTGGTTGGACCTCCTGGCGTTGGTAAAACGTCGTTAGCAAGATCTATAGCAACAGCAACTGGGAGGAATTTTGCTAAAGTATCTTTGGGTGGTTTGAGAGATGAAACTGAGATCAAGGGGCATAGAAGAACTTATATAGGTGCTATGCCTGGCAAAATCATCTGCGCAATAAAAAAAGCTGCAAGTTCCAATGCATTGATTTTATTGGATGAAGTGGATAAATTAGTGCATGATTATAGGGGAGATCCTGCTTCAGCATTGCTTGAAGTTTTAGATACTTCTCAAAACAAGCATTTTAATGATCATTATATTGATCTAGATTATGATTTATCGAACATAATGTTTATTGCCACTGCCAATAGCACTAATATTCCTTTACCATTGCTTGATAGAATGGAGCTCATTAATTTATCTGGCTACACTGAAAGTGAAAAGCTCGCTATAGCAAAGCAACATCTGATACCAAAAATTCGAATTTCTCACGCTATGTCTGAGAAAGAATTTAGCATATCTGATGAAGCGATTTTAGATACAATACGCTTATATACACGAGAGTCAGGCGTGAGAAATTTAAACAGGGAGTTAGAAAAGGTATGTAGAAAAAGTGTAAAAAAAGTGCTGAATAACAAAAAATTAAAGTTAGTATCTGTTGACAAAGCCTCTTTACAAGAATATCTAGGTCCGCCTAAATTTGATCACACTGAAATCAATCAAAAGGATCTTGTTGGTGTTGTGAATGGTTTAGCTTACACGACAGTTGGAGGAGAGCTGTTGTCAATTGAGGCTGTAAAATATAAAGGTAAAGGCAATACAAAAATCACCGGCAAACTTGGCGAGGTGATGAAAGAGTCAGTGCAGGCAGCCCATAGTTATATACATTCAAGAGCTAAAGAGTATGAAATAAAAGAAGATGTATTTCAAAAATATGATATCCATATTCACTTTCCAGAAGGTGCTGTTCCCAAAGATGGTCCGTCAGCAGGCATTGCGATTTCAACCTCGATAGTTTCTGTGTTAACAGATGTTCCTGTAAAAAAAGACATAGCTATGACGGGTGAAATAACTTTAAGAGGGAGAGTTTTAGCAATTGGTGGTTTGAAGGAAAAGCTGCTTGCAGCGTTACGAGCAGGAGTGAAAACAGTGATTATTCCCAAAGAAAATGAAAAGGATCTTCTTGAAATCCCTCAAGAGGTAAAAGATAACGTAAAGATTGTCTCCGTTGAAACTTTTGATGAAGTCATTAACCACGCATTGAATAGAAAATAAGATCTTTATGAGGCAATTCTCAATTTCTGAATAGCATTGCGAATTAAACAGTTACCTCCTTGAGGCGCTAGTGATTTACGTTGTTTTAGCTGCATTTATGAAAAAGGCCCTTGAGAAAATTTTTCTTTCCCAAAGACCTAAGAACATACCGCAATTAGTGCCTAAGAAGCAATCAAATTATAGATTAAAGATCATCTTTTGATCAACCATTGTCGCACGCCAACTTTTCTGTATATGATCATCGTAGCTAAATTAGCTGACATATGACCAGTAATTTCAACTTTAATATCAGTGTCACTGTAATTTGCATCAATAACAGTTGCGCCATCAACATATTTGTTGACATATTGAGCAATAAATTCAGGGTTTTGGACACTTTGATTAGGTATAACATTGCTATTGTGATCAACTATGTACCTGTTAAGCTCACAAGAGCTGTTGCTGTAAACTCTACATAATCCGCTTTAACTATACCTATAATAGCCAGTTACTTTGGTACATTTGCCAGGATCAACAGTGACAGACTCTGTTTTAGAAAGTGTAATGGATTTGCTGTTAGTAAACGTATTAGAAGAAGATTGAGTAGCACTAAATCCACCCTGAATCTCAAAGCCAGCGCTCTCAAAGATCAGGTCCTTTTTGAAAGAAAGCTTAGCTTGGATACTTTCAGTAAAAGAGACGCCGTATGTAAAAGAGCTTGTGCTTTCAAAACTTTTTGTAAAATCTACGCTTGCAGTAAGGGGCGAATTACCTTTAACGTTATTAACCTCCTGCGTTCCTAAGCTTATATCAGAAAGTAGTGACTTGACAGTTGTTTTGTCTGACATTGCCATGTTAACAACTGCAAAATTCAAAGTATAAAGCGATTTTTCTGGTTGAAAAACCAACTCGCACCATCTTGCTTAACTGCTATTTCAGCATGATGCTTGCCCTTAGTCCAAGCTGCACTTTATAGTTTAAATAATGTGTATTGCTCCATTTAGTTCCATTGTAATTTTGATTTCGTATGTCATAAATAAGACCTGTAAAAAGTCCTGTTTTTTGACCGCTATCAGATAATATTTCAGTAATTAATATTTGTTTTTGAATTTTGTTACATTGCAAACGTAACAGCTATAATAATATAAATCTGTATATAATTAACTCAATCCTAAAAAAAAGTGTTACATTAATCAACTTGTCAATCATTTTTGTATGCCAGGGCGTTTGATAGAGAAAAAGTTTTTTAACATTAAGGCGCTATCATCTTCCATAATCCCTCCATATACTTCGGGTTTGAAAATAGCATTTGCATTAACAAGAACCTTGCAACCGTTTTCTAAAGCACCAAATTTTTTATCATAAGCACCGAAGTAAATTTTGGAAATCCTGGCAAGGGAAATGGCTTGGGCGCACATTGCACATGGTTCAAGAGTGACATAAATAGAGGTGTTTGTTAGAAATTTTTTTCCCAGTTTTTTGCTGGCATCCCAAATACAAAGCATTTCTGCATGAGCTGTTGCATCTAAACGACTTTCAACCTCATTGTGTGCACTGGAAATAATTTTGCCGTCCAACACAATCACGGCTCCAACTGGTACCTCATCATTATTAAAACCTTTTTTAGCCTCTTCAAGGGCTGCTTTCATGTATGCGTTATCGCTATACACCTTTTTTACAGTGCTTCAGTATATTTTCTACAATAAAATTATTTCCTGATATTATACCATCGATGTTCAAGGTTGTTAAGTTGTTGTTTTCTAGATTTTTCACTTCACCTCCAGCTTCTTTCACCAAAAGCAATCCTCCGAGAAAATCCCATGGCATAACCTTGCCGTGCATTAAAATATTTATCCTACCATCTGCAACATAAGCCATCTCTAACGCTGTAGAGCCAAAAGCCCTAATATTACCCTTTTTATTCCTTACATAATCCATGTGAGATTTCAATAAACCTGAAAAATATGTATGGTCATGTACAGCACACAAAACTTTTTCATATTCAATATTCTTGGATATTTTCAATTTCTTCCGTTGTCCTAAACTGTCTGTCATATAAGCCCCACTTCCTTTGATTGCCCAAAAGACTTCGTTTGCAATTGGATTACAAACTGCGCTTAAGATTGTATCTTCATCATCAGATTTGAAATTTTTCACAAGTGCTACAGATGTAGAGAAAAATGGGATGGCATGCATAAAGTTAAATGTACCATCTATTGGGTCTATAACCCATGTATAAGCATCTTGTTGCTTTTGATTTTCTTCAATTGGTGCAATTTCACCACTTTCTTCCGTCAAGAATCCATATTCTGGTCTGGCTTCTGCTAAATTTTTTACTAAAATTTTCTCAGCCTTTAAGTCAGAATTAGTCACAAAATCTGCGACTCCTTTTCTTGAGACCTGTAACTTTTCTATTTCATAAAAATCTCTACTTATTCTATCGCCAACTTTTTTAAGTGCAGATAGCAAGATATTTAAATCAGCTTTTAAATTTATCGACTCCATTTTTCTATCTATATTATTTAATATTACATTGTATCATTATTAGAGTCTTTTAAAAGAAGAAGAGAGGTGATTTTATTTTTTATTTTCAGACACTTTATTCAGTATCCTTTTCTCTAAATTTTCCATTACCAATGCATCTTTATCAAATAAATGGTCATATCCTAATAAATGAAGAAATCCATGAACAAGCATGTGAGCAAAATGACTCAGAAAGGTTTTTTCAAATTGTATGCTCTCTGCAGCTATCGTTTCATAGCTGAGTGCTATATCCCCTAAAAATAAATAAGAGTTTTTGTTAATATTTTGAAAAATCTCATCTTTGTCATATGGCAAAGAAGGAAAAGATAAAACATTTGTGGGCCCCTCCTTGTTTAAGAATTTTCTATTAAGTGCTTCCATGTTATCATCATCAGTTAATAATAAAGACACTTCTATCTGATTTCTTGAATCAGGGAACAGAATTGAAGAAGCTTCACTTAATATAGATAGAGAGAACTGTTGAAAATCACACTCAACAGAAGACCATTCAGGAGAGTTGGTATTGACATCTAAAACGATATCTAAACTTCGAGACGAAGAACTGGGCTCAGGTTCCATATGTTATTATTAATAATCTATAGTACTATCAGTTTAACATAAACTTTTGTTATTGCAAAATGTTGTGTAATAGGTCTGCTTTTTTACAATTTTCATTTTTCTTGAAGTACCATTATCTTGTTTAGCTGTATGTTAAGCAGGGTTATTCTTGCAACATAACCAGTTATAGCTGGATATATTAATTTTGTTACGAGTTTATTCGTTGTTTATATGGGGTTACCACACTTTACGTCTCGCTCAGTGTAATAAAATTAAAGCTATTGCACTATATTATGCAATGCTCTTTCTAAGATCAAGCTCATCCATAACAAGATTATAAAAATCTTTTGTGTTTTGACTATGTGCTGCGTTAATTTTCTTATCTAAATCCTGTTTTTTTACACCAGAAAATTCATAATGCATAAAACAATTTTCAACAGAAACTTCACATATATTAAATTGATTGGTGAATTGCAAAACTGCACTAGAAACTATTGAAACCACTTTGCTTTTCGTAACATCCACTATTGATGACGGCTTAATTAAGCTTATCAAGTTTTCATGATTGGGTAAAATCTCAAATTGTCCAGAATAACCTAAGAAAAGCAAGCCGGCGTATTGCTGAGAAGAGATATTTTTAGTTGGGCAAATGATTTTTAATTTTACTGTGTTCATTTTTCTTTTTTCATTTTCTCATATTTTTGTATGACTTCATCAGTATTTCCCACCATATAAAAAGCAGATTCTGGAATATCATCATACTCTCCTTTCACTATCTTCTTGAAACCTGAGATACTATCCTCAAGTGTCACAAACTTCCCTTTCATACCAGTGAAAACTTCCGCCACATGGAAAGGCTGTGATAAAAATCTCTGAATTTTCCTCGCTCTTGACACTATAAGCTTATCCTCTTCTGAAAGCTCATCCATTCCTAATATCGCAATGATATCCTGCAGCGATTTGTAAGTCTGTAGCACTGATTGCACCTCTCTTGCCACTTCATAATGCTCTTGTCCTAATATCTCACTAGATAAAGCTTGCGATATGCTGTCAAGAGGATCAATCGCAGGATATATACCTTGCTCTGCAATCTTACGGCTCAAAACAGTCGTTGCATCCAAATGCGTAAATGATGTTGCTGGGGCTGGGTCTGTTAAATCATCAGCAGGAACGTATATAGCTTGGATTGATGTAATGGAGCCAGTATTTGTTGAAGTGATGCGTTCTTGCAACTCTCCCATCTCATTAGCAAGCGTAGGTTGATATCCAACAGCAGAAGGTATCCTCCCTAATAACGCAGAAATTTCAGCACCTGCTTGAGTGAATCTGAATATATTATCTATGAAAAATAAAACATCTTGTTGAGCCTGATCTCTAAAATATTCAGCAATAGTTAAGCCTGTTAAAGCAACCCTTGCACGTGCGCCCGGAGGTTCACTCATCTGTCCATATACCAAGCTCACTTTAGATTCTTTAAGCTTGTCTGTTTTGATAACTTTGGAGTCTATCATTTCATTATACAGATCATTACCCTCTCTTGTTCTCTCTCCAACACCTGCAAAGACTGAATATCCTCCGTGCGCTTTAGCAATATTATTTATAAGCTCCATTATCAAAACAGTTTTCCCAACCCCAGCGCCACCAAAAAGTCCAATTTTTCCTCCTTTGATATAAGGCGCTAATAAATCTATAACTTTAATTCCTGTCACCAATATCTCAGTTTCAACTGCTTGATCCTTTAGTTTAGGGGCCTCATTATGAATTTGTGCATAATGCTCAGAATCTATTTTGCCCATTTCATCAATTGGTTTGCCAGTGACATCTAAAATCCTACCAAGAGTCGATTTGCCAACTGGAACGGTTATCTGTTTTTCTAAATCAATGACTTCATCACCTCTTTTTAATCCATCTGTAAGATCCATTGCGATCGCTCTTACAACACCATCCCCAAGGTGCTGAACAACCTCAAAAACGATCACTCTCTTTTCATTACGATATTCAAGTGCATTCAAAATTTCGGGGATCTTTGATTCAAATTTAACGTCTATCACAGCGCCAAAAATTTGTATAATGTTACCTTTATTCATCTTGTTTTACTATTTTATTGATTTATCGCTTCGGCTCCAGAAATTATTTCTATTAACTCTTTGGTTATTAATGCCTGCCTTGCCTTATGATATAAAAGTTTCAGCTCACTGATCACCTTTTCTGAATTTTGTGTAGCATTGTCCATAGCCAACATCCTGGTGCTATACTCTGATGTCGCGCTATTAATATATGCATCAAACAATAGCGACCTTATAAAACGCTCTTTCATCTTTTCCATTAACAGATAAACATCATCATCAATAGAAAATAAATCTCTTGATTTCAACTCTACATCTTGGATCATCTCACCATCAATTGGAAGTAGCTTTTTACATATCACATTTTGTTTTAAAACAGATTTGTACTTAGTATATACCAAAAAACACCTTTCAATCTTCTTGGACGCAATTTTAGATTTGATATTGTCAAGAAGTTTTTCATACACATCAGAATTTGTCATGTTCACATCTTTATCGAAAAATTGCATATGATCCAAAACAATTTCCCCTTTACTCTTTACAGCGCTATGTATCTTATTTCCCACACATATAATATCTCGTTTCTTGTTTCCAGAATTTGATAACTCTTCTTCTAATTTTTTAAACACCTTTAAATTAAAGGATGAACATAGCCCTTTATCAGAACCAAAAACAATATATAAATCGCCAGCATGACCAATCCTTGAGTCTTGAAAAAGATCCTTATCAATATCATAAATGCATCTTAAGATATCTAAATTTAAAGATAGGTAATGGTTAGAAGTCTCTATAAATGGTTGCACCTGCTTTAACCTTGCAGCAGAAACCACCTTCATAGCTTGAGTAATCTTCTTGGTGGAACCTACACTGCTTATTCTGTTTTTGATAAATTTTAAAGATTTCATAACTTATAAAAAGCTTTTAGAGAATTCGTCTATATAATGGAACAATTCATTGCTTACTGAGGCATTGATGTCTTTTTCAAGTCGTATTTGATTTAATAAATCAGCCCTTTCTTTTTTCAGTTTAAATAGAAGATCTTCTTCAAATTTTCTAACTTTATTGAGGGGTATTGTTTGTAAAAAACCTTTTGTTGATGCAAAAATCGAAATCACCTGCTCCTCTATTGGAATGGGTGAAGAAACTGGCTGCTTCAATAACTCAGTTAAATTTTCTCCTTTAGTCAAAGAGTTTCTAGTTTCCTCATCCAAGTCTGATGCAAATTGTGAAAATGCTTGTATTTCTCTGTATTGAGCAAGATCTAGCTTTATAGTACCTGCAACCTTTTTCATTGCTTTGGTCTGAGCGGCAGAACCTATTCTGCTCACAGATAAACCTATGTTGATTGCTGGTCTCACACCTTGATAAAACAGATCGGTTTCTAAAAAAATCTGTCCATCTGTTATAGAAATAACATTTGTCGGTATATAGGATGACACGTCACCACCCTGAGTTTCTATGATCGGCAAAGCAGTCAAAGATCCCCCTCCTTTTTCTTCAGATAATTTTGCAGCTCTTTCCAATAACCTTGAGTGAACGTAAAATATATCTCCAGGATAAGCTTCTCTCCCTGGAGGTCTTTTTAAAAGTAGTGCCATCTGACGATAGGCAACAGCATGCTTACTGAGATCATCATAGATGACCAAAGCATGCATTCCATTATCTCTAAAATATTCACCAATAGAACATCCCACATAAGGAGCATAAAACTGTTGTAGAACAGAATCTGATGCCGTTGCTGCAACAATCGTTGTATATTCCAAGGCCCCTTTTTCTTTTAGTTTATGTATGATTTTTGCTACAGAAGATTTTTTCTGGCCTATTGCAACATAAACGCAATGCAGCCTGTCTTTTTTTGGCAAAGAATCATTAATAGCTTTTTGGTTTAATATAGTATCTATAGCTATAGATGTTTTGCCTGTTTGTCTGTCACCAATAATAAGTTCTCTCTGCCCTCTTCCTATTGGCACTAAAGCATCGACAACTTTTATCCCAGTTTGCATTGGCTCAAACACAGATTGTCTATCGATAATTCCTGGCGCCTTAAGATCAGCAACTCTGCTTTCTTGACTATTGATATCTCCTTTACCATCTAGGGGTTCACCAAGGGAGTTAACCACTCTACCTATCAAACCTTCGCCAACAGGTGTGGTAAAACATTTCTTTGTTCTTTTTACAACATCTCCTTCCTTCACAGAAGATTCTTCCGAGAATAGAATCACCCCTACATTATCCTCTTCCAAGTTAAATGCTATCCCCTTAACTCCATTTTCAAACTCTACAACTTCGTTAAAAAAAACATTTGTTAATCCATAAACAACTGCAACTCCATCATATATCCTGACAACTTCTCCCACCTCTTCAAAATCAGCTTGATACTCAGATGCATTGATTTGTTTTGTCAAAGTTGTCACCAATTCAGATACTTTCATGTCGTTATTACTAATTATATGTTTTGTTCAGATCTTAAATTCTTCAGTAGCTGTTTTAGCTTAGATGATAAAGATAAATCAAGTATTTTATCTTCAATTTTCAAAATCACTCCTCCTTGAATCAAAGGATCTATTTTATAACAAAAATCTAGCGGAGAATTAAAAATTTTTCTTATAGAATCTTCTAAACTCCGTATCTCTTCATCAGAGTATTGAGATGACAAGGTTACTTCTACAAACTGACGATTTTCTTTAGTTCTTAAAAATTTCTCTAAATAAGCATCGATATGAGATACAATGTTCATTCTGTTTTTCTTTATCAAAAGATGAAAAAATTCTCTCATAAATCCACTAATAGTGAGGTCTTTTACAGCTTCATTGAAAAACAGAAATTTATATTTGACTGACACAAAACGACTAAAAAGTATCTTCGCTATTTTGTTATCTGAGCATATAGACCTAATGGTGTCTTTAAATTCATCAACATAAAGCGGTAATTTTGCCGAATCAGTAACGCTTGCAATAAACAAATGAGAATACTTTTTTGCTATCAAAGTATCGGAAAACATAAATCTTATTTATCAAATACATAAGACTTTACCCACTTATCTCTGCTTTGTAAATAGGTTTTCATCATTATAAAAAAACCTCTCCAACATTTCTATCGATAAAAAAGAAAAACATTTTTGTTTTCCCAATGAATAGTCTTTTATAGAACTTTATGTTTTTTTGTTTATGTCAGAAATAAAACTCTTAACTTTGCTTAAAAAACTTTCAGATTTAGGGCTGTGATCAGATTTACTCAAACTATCAAACTGCTCAATCAACTCTTTTTGTTTCTCAGAGATATTGACAGGCATTTCCACCTTAATATGCACGTATAAATCTCCCCTTGCAGTAGATTTGGTAACAGGCATGCCTTTATCTTTTAATCGCAATTTGGTATTATGCTGAGTGCCACTAGGTATAACAACATTGGCAACATGACCGTCAAGTGTTGGTATCTCTATTTTATCCCCAAGAATCGCAGACGTCATTTTTATTGTGGCAACACAGTGTAAATCTCTCTCTTCTCTTTCGTAAAAATCATGCCTTTTAACAGAGATGGATATGAATAAATCACCTGAAGCCCCCCCTCTGATTCCTGCCTCACCTTCTTTGAACAACCTAATTCTTTCGCCTTCAGAAATCCCCGCAGGAATCTTAACTGATATATCTCTATTTTTCTGATATCTCCCCTGTCCATGACATTTTTTACAAGGATTTTTGATTACAACTCCAGCGCCAGCACAAGAGTGACAAGTTTTTTCTATCATAAAAAAGCCTTGTTGGTATCTCACCTTCCCACTGCCACCACAAGAAGAGCATCTCGTTGAACCAGAAGAGTCACTCGATCCACTTGCATTACACAAATCACATTTTACATGAGATTTGAATGAAATATTTTTCGTGCAACCTAAATAAGCCTCTTCTAAAGTGATTTCCAAGCTATATTTTAAGCTTGAACCGGCAAAATTAGCACTGGAAGATTTTTTTCTCCCTCCTCTGCCACCCATAAAATCACCAAAGATATCTCCAAAAATATCACCTAAATCTTCAAACCCTGATGCTCCTTGAGAGTCAAACCCTCCAAACCCACCAGAATTTTGAAAATCTGTAGTTCCGAATTTATCGTAAGCTTCTTTTTTCTTATCATCCTTCAGAACTTCATACGCTTGGTTTATTTCTTTAAATTTCTTTTCAGCCTCTGGATCTCCTTGGTTTTTATCTGGGTGATATTTCATGGCTAACTTTCTAAAAGCACGCTTTATTTCATCTTTGCTTGCGCTTTTGCTAACTCCCAACAGTTCGTAATAGTCTTTTCCGCTCATTTTTATATAATTCTTGTAATATAAAGATTTAAATAATATAGAATTTCAATTTATCAAGAGTGAAAATTTGCTTTATGCGTTTAGAAAAACATACCAACAACACTGGCTATAGAAAGATTCACAAATGTGCCAGCTATGATCGCCTTTAAGCCAAGTTTTATCACTTCACTTTTCCTTTCTGGCACTAATGCACCATACACACCTATCATCACTCCAATGCTACCCAAGTTTGCAAAGCTGCATAAGGTATACAAAACTATAATTTTTGTCCTTTGAGATAACTCAGATGCGATGTCAACAAAACTTTGGAAAGCTATGATTTCATTTAAAATCAATTTTGTTCCAAGTAGAGAGCCTGCAGAAATAGCTTCTGAACCTGAAATACCTATCAACCTCATCACTGGATACATGATCCATCCTAAGATCTTTTGAATCGTAATGTCATAATCAGTTGGATTTATCACAGATAAAAACTGATTCAATATGTCTATCAATGAGACAAATCCAATTAACATGGCGACTATTGTGATTATAACTTTTGCACCCTCTATAATTCCTGTATAAAGGGCGTCAAGCGTGTTTTCGGCTTTAGAAACTGAGAAGTCGCCCCAATCAGAAATCTTACCCTTTTCTTCAGGAACTATTATTCGAGATATATATAAAGAAGTTGGTATGCTGAGCAGAACCGATGTGATGATATGCCCCAGAGGATTATCTATGGCTGGTCTCA
>CBFHIH010000019.1:0-17156 GCA_965655955.1 Candidatus Midichloriaceae bacterium
TTTTAGCTGGTGGCGTTGGTTTTATACTGTTTTTTGGCTTTTTGATATATGTGTTTATGCTCTTGAAGGTTGTTTTCAAATTTGTGCATGTCTTCATTTTATCCATGTTTGTTATTACCATATTGGTCGCTATATCTCCAATCATGATTATTTTTGCTCTTTTTGAATTCACCAAAGGGATCTTTGAGCAGTGGTTTAAAATGTTGTTGGGATATATAATATACCCAGGGCTCCATTTTGCATTTATTGCACTGATGTTTGGGGTGTTTGATGCTGTATATTTTGGAAACATAGACATGACAAAGGGTGATATATTGAGTCAATGCGAAAAATCATCCAATACCTCTGTTATATGCGGTGTATTTAAATCCTTGGATAATTCTCAAAAGTCAGCAGCGTCAAGTGTTGAAAATATGTGTAATATTGGCACAAATTCGTTTGTTGATGCTGTAACAGAGAAATTTAATTTATTTCTGTTAGGGGATTTTATTGTTTTTAAGAGTGGCTTTATGGATAATATTTATCCAAGTATTATGAAATTGGCATTAATGGCGTTCCTGTTTTACATATTAATGTCATCTATATCACAATTTTTCGCTATTTTGACAGGCGTTGAATCATTAGGTGATATGGCAAAAGGAGATGTTGGTGGATTAGCTTTGCAAGGTATAAAGAAAGCTGGCACTCTTGGCTTTGCAGCTTTGACTTCACCCGGCGTTGGAGCGCTTAAAATTGGTGGGGCAATGGCTAAAGGTGCTTATAATCGACTTAAAGGTGATAAACAGAATAGGTGATTTATTAGCAAAGCTCATGATAAAAAAAAGGTATATCTCTGCTTTTTCGCTGATTTGCAAGTGTATATTTGCTGTGCTCTTTTTTATTTTCTTTGTCCATATGTCATCTCAAGCCTCTATTTTAGACATGAAAAACTGCTATAAAGCTGGGGATTACGGGAGCTCAAAAAAAGAAGCACTTATTGTTAGACCATTAGGCACTAAATGTCATGTGATTTGTCAGGCTCAATGCCAAGAATTTTCGCAAATCTATAAAGATGCAACGGGTAACATTGAATTAAACCAAGACATCATTGATGCTTGTTTACTGCAATGTCAAAGAGGTAGTATATATACCAGTAAGTATCGTGTGGCAAAAAAAGATAGTTTGTGGGGGTGGGTATGGTCTGGAAATATGAGAAAAATATCAACATTAGCCACTTGCAGCACTCAAGAAGATAATGAAGAGAGCCCAGATTTTGCTTATTTCTCAACAGAGATGGCTGTGAGAAAAGGAGATATAGTGAGTGTGTCTTTGTCAAATTCTCAAGCTTCATTTAATAATACGATTTTTCTGTGTGGATTTGATACTAAAAAAATCACTCCTGAGAAGTTTTATCTTAACAAGGATAAGGATGTAAAGTCATATCCATATATGTCAACATCAAACGCTGAATCTAGTTGGGATGCTCAAAAAACAGGTTTGTATGACACAAAAATTCCCATAAAAAAAGGAGATTATCTTAAGGTGATGTATTCGGGAAAGTTTTTCGGTGATTATAACAATCATTCTAAAAATGATTTAGATTTAAAAACAAGTCTTGACGATACAAATATTCCAGGGAGTGAATTAGGTCTTTGCTATTTTATAAAAAAAGAAAAGGGAGTATCCTCTTTTTGTATAGATAAGGATAATAATACAATACAATGTTCGAATGCTGACTTTTCAAGTAAACAATCTGAAGGTTTAAATACAAAAGATTGCGACACGATACGAAAAAATCTTTCATCGAGTACCCCTAAATTTTATGATTTATATGCCACAAGATCTTATGTGATCAAAAACGTGGTAAATAATAGATCTTTGCTATCTAATTATCAAATGGATAGATTTGTTTTCGAAGGGTTTTTAGATAAGAATATTCAAGAAACTAATTCTTTGCGGATTGGTTATAATGATCCAAAAAAAATTAGCTATAAATGTACAGGGAATTACTATTTCCCGAACAAGGATTATATCATATGCAAGGGGCCTGAATTGTTACGACCAAGGTGGTGCTATGACAAAAAGGTAGATACAATGACATGCAAGTATTCTGATGGAAGAAGTAGTGTAACAAAACCATATGATGCAGATAATATGTCTGGATCTTTTTTTCAGGATGGTGATTATTCTAATAACTACGGAGGATATGAAGTTGAAATAAGTAGAAAAGGTTGTCCTTATAAAGATGGAGGTGGTTTGCAATATGCTATTGTGCCTTTAATAAAAGATAATATGGGAAGTCCAGTTTATAAACCTGAAGATTCATCTGTCTCATGGAGTGATGTTGGAGATATAAAAAATGGTGGTTTTCAATTAAAAATAGACAATGACGGAAAGCCTTTTTTTAGAATTAATCCTAACTTGATACAACAATCATCAGATAAAAAGCCTATGCGAGAAAACACTATGGGTGAATATAGCATTTTAATAGATAAACAAGAAAAGATAAATACTGGAATGGGGGGGATAATTTCAGATATAATCAATGAGATTAGAACTTTTTTCATAGGTGATAATAAAGACTCTGGAACTGTTCATAATATCTTTAATCTTGTTATCAAAAACCCTGTAATCGTTCACTCGATTAGAGTTCTTCTGGTTCTTTATATTGGATATTTAGGCTTAGGATACATGGTGGGATTCATACGCATCACGCAAAAAGATGCTGTTATTGAAGTGTTAAAAATAACATTAGTTGTTGTTTTGATATCCCCAAATTCATGGAATTTTTTCAGCACCTATCTATTTGGTGTAATGCTTGATGCAGGTATGGAATTGACATATTATCTAGTTCAGCCATTGGGATTTAGAAAGGCGGAGAATATATCGGGTAAAGGGATTTCTGAAATCACCCAGTTTGTCTTTGAAAATTACGATCAGATGTTTTATGAGCTTTTTAATAATGTGGTTTGGACGAAAATTTGGTCTTTGATTTGTACAAGTTTAATAGGGGTTATCTTAGGCTTTTTAGCGATCATTGCTATTAAAGATTATATGATATGTGTTATCAGAGCTATTACTATGTATATCATTTCTATTATTACTTTATGTATATTGTTTATACTTGCTCCTATTTTTATCTCTTTTTCATTGTTTAAAAAAACAAATGACCTTTTTAAATCTTGGATTAATAACATGATTTCAATGGCATTGCAGCCATTGTTTGTGTTTTTTGCTATAGCGTTTTTGCATAAGATGTTTATCGCAACCTTTCATATGGCACTTGGATTTGCTGCATGTCCAACCTGTTTGTTAAAATTAGATCTTTTTGGATGGCAGGCATGTGTTCCTGGAGAAGGGATATGGTGGGTTGCATTACAAGGCGCGCATTATCCATTGATTGGAGGCATCAATGCCTTAGAGTCTATTTTTGTTTCTACTATAGCTTTAGCGATATGTGCTCATGCTATGAAAAGAATGACTGATTTTGCTTCAAAGATGGCAAGTAAAATTGCCACCAACAGTTTTTATGGCTTTGACCTTGATGCCCCTGCTGCTTCAATGAATGCTGAGTTTATGAAATCAACAAGTCCTATTAGGCAAACTGCTGGGTTAGGCGCAAGAGTTGCACTGGGAATAACTAGCACGATAGAATCCAAAGTATATGAAAAAGCGGGTCAAGGGGCTAATAAGGTAAGGCGGGCAATAACCAATTATTTTAATCGCAAGTAATATGAAATATTGTCTTCAGATATTATTTTTTCTTTTGTTATTTTTTCAGTATTCCATAGCTGATGATAAGGATAAAAAAGATAATCCTTGTGGACTTACTCCATCTGGGGCAGACGTGTGTATAGCAGCTTTTGATTATGGTTTGTCTGGATCAACGGTTAATATCAAGGCGTATGAAGATAAATGGGTGCCTTTTGATACAAAAATTTTTTCAACAGGTAAATCTTCTATTGATGGAGAGAAGCTTAATGATATCACCTTGCTCATTGATGGATCTTGGGTGCCATGGGGTGTAGACAATAGTAATAAAGGTTGTGTTTTGACTGCATGTAGCGAAGGTATTTTAGGAGGATGTTATACAGATGGGGTAGAAGTTAATATAGGAGAAAGCCAGGCAAATATACCTTGCTGTTTAACTAAAGGAGAGGGGTTGTATGGATTGATTTCTATAAATGGAGAAGATCCTAACAAAAATCCAAATCTGAATCCTCAGCACTTTGCTGTTTTCAGATCGTTCCCCACAGAAAAAGAAAATTTTCTTGGCAAGACAGTTGATAAGTTTACATTGTCATATGTTGAAGTATGGAATCCAGATACAAGATCTTATGAGAAAAAAAACATCCCATCAGGTAGGTTATATTTCAAGATTTTAGATAATGTGTATGGAGATAACCGAGGAAATTACAGCGTGACGGCTCAGACTGGCATAATCTCAAAAGAGATAGGGTTGGTGCAAGGCGTAATGCTTTTTGTAGAAAAGACATTAAAAGAAGCTTCTGACAAAATCTGGTTTAATATTACACATCAAATTAATTTCAAAACTCTAGTAAAAGCTATCTTGATAATTTTCATTCTTTTCAATGTCTTCTTTTTTATGTTTGGATTGATTGAAATCAACGTGACAGAGTTGGTTGTGAGGCTGTTCAAAATAGCGGTTATAGGAATTTTAGTATCTGATGCTACCACAGGAGTGGTAAAAGATTTATTTGAAGGGTTTGTTTTAACGTCTCAGCAGCTTGGTAACATAATAATGAATGCTTCTATGCAAGCCCCAGATGGCAAAGGAACGTTGATTCCTTTGCCAGACACTTCGAGTATCTTTTCTGCATATGATGGTATATTTAACATGTTTGTTTCTAGCGCGTTTAATGTCAAGGTGCTTTGCATGTTATTTACAAGTAAGTTTTATCTGATACCCATGATATATGTTTGTGCGTATTTGATGCTAAAAGGGCTCTTTAAATCCTTGGTTCAATATTTGATGAGTTTTTCTATACTTGGATTGTTAATCGTCATTTTACCAATTTTTTTAGTTAGCATACTCTTTAAAAAAACAATTTTTTTATTTGATAATTGGTTAAAGCAATTTATTGCATCTTCTATATCATTGATCATTGTCACAACTGCTGTTGGCTTGCTAGTTAGCATTGCGATAGTGAAATGGCAAGAATTGCTATATTATCCTGCTTGTTGGGTGAAAATCTGGGAGCCGAAAATAACAGATGATATAATACTTTTTACAGTTAAATTTTGGCAAATTGCAGACTTTACAGCCTTTGACTCTTCAATGACTTTGACAAACTTCTTTTATGTTTTTGTTTGTTCGATGCTGTTTGCTGTATACGTTGACAGTATACCTCAGCTTGTTGACGCCTTGGCTCAAGTTTCTCGAACTCCTTTGAGTAATTTTTATAAAGGAATGATGGGCAGTATAGGAAGTGTGGCAAGTGGATTTCAGGGAGGAGTTTTGTCTTTGCCTGGAATCAGTTATTTGAACGAAAGGCATGTTAAGTTAAAAGAAAAATTTAATGGAGAGTTAGAGAAAAGATTACCTTTAGCAGGTGTTGCAAAGGTGTTGTATTCTAGTCCTCAAGTTGTAGGAGGGACGTTAAGTGTTTTAGAAGGTGGTGATTCTGACTACAGATCTGTTATGAAGCAGGATCTAAAAGATTTAAACAAGCTGACTGCGGAATTGCAAAAAGATTTTGGAACGCTGATTAGTAAAATAAGTGAATCTGTAAAATCTAAAATTGCTGATACACAAGTTGCTAAATCCTTTAGTGATAAACTGAATAAATTAAAAGAAGCATATAAGAATAACTATATAACGCAGGAAGATTTATATAATGGTTTGACAAGTCTACAAGATAAGATGACTAGCTATTTACGTGGTGAAAGAAATGAAGGGGAGTTTAATCTAGATGATAATGGAGTAGAATTGCAAGATTTTTCATTAAGAAGATCTAATCCGAACGAAAGCATTGTTACGGATCAGATGATCGGCGCTGATCATAAAGGGGTGGAGGAAAAAGATATGCAGATTCAAGCAGATCATAAAGCCGTTGTTAAACAAGAGATTTTCAAAGGTCTTAAGGAGAAATTAAAGGAAGCGAAAAATAACTTTGACAGCAGCAATGCTTTGTTATCTAAAAAGCAGGATGAGTTGATGAAGTCCAAAGAGGATTTGCTTGCCAAAAGAGATGCTTTTGATAAGAAAAAATCTTCTTTTGAAGAAGAAGTGAAAAGAGTTGGTGTGGATGATCCTTTAGGTGTTATGCAGGATAAAGCTAAGGATCTTGAAAAAGAAGAAAGAAAGATATTAGATTTAGATAAAGGAATAAAGGAAAAAGAGCAGATAATCGATCAAATAAAAGAAAAGCAAGCTTCAAACACTTTGGAATATCAAGATTCTTTGAATACTGTGATTGAAGAAATGCACAAATCTTCTTCAGATATTAAAGATGTTGCTGAAGAATTAGTTTCAAGAGGAAGTCAATTTAAAGAAGATATGCGGTCACTGCAAGAGCAGCAAAATGACTTATTATCTGAAAAAGAAGGTTTAATTCTTGAGAAGAGTGATCTTGAGATATATAAGTCAAAAGTGGAAAAAGAGGTGGCTAAATTAGAGCAGGATATGTATCCTTTAGGAGTTCAGCAAGATAAGATTGATGAGATAAAAGAAGAATATAGACAAAAAGAAGAAGAGTTATCTTCAAGAGAAGAGTTGGTGAATAAAAAATGGCAAGAGTTGGAAGAAAAGATTGAGATTTATGATAAAGAGCTTGATGATCATTCGCAAAAGGTTGAGGTCGTAGAAGAAGAAAATACAGGATTCAAGCAAATTCTTGATTTCTTAACAAGTGAAGTAGAAGAAAGCACAGAATTATTTGATGCTGATAAGAAGCCTAGTTTAGAAGAAATATATGAAGAAGGTAAAAGAATGGCTGAAGAAATGCAAAAAATCCAAGATTTAGAGCATGGGTTAAAAATTGCAAGAGAAGAGATGCAAAATAAAAAAGTAAAGTTTTAGCTCATGATGGCTTGACTTAGCACTTTAAAGTATTTAACTTTGATCTTAATTTATAATTATGAAGATTAGTTGATGTTTGAAAATCCTTGGGATAATAACACTAAAGCAAAAAATAACTCTCAGAAACCATTTGCTGACAAACGGGGTAAAGTCTTTAATTTTTTTCAGAACAATCAAGATCCTGGTATTGCTCAGAAGCCTGTGTTGATTTTTCTGGCCACCATTTTTTTCCTTTATTGGGTTTCTACGGGATTTTTTACTATTGATGCAGATGAGCAAGGCATAGTTATGAGATTTGGCAAATATGCTCGAGATGTCTCACCTGGTTTGCATTATAAATTTCCTTCGCCAATTGAGACTGTAGAAAAAGTTAGTGTGACGAGAATAAAAAGAGACATAGTAGGGAAAATAACAAATCCCATAAGTAATAAAAGATATTTGAACTCAGAGAATGAGTCTGATCTTAGTTATCCAAAAGAAAGCCAAATACTCACAGGAGATGAAAATATAATAGATGTTCATTTTTATATTCAGTGGAGAATAGACGATGCTAAAGACTACCTATTTAACATCAGAGAGTATGCTTCGGATAATATTGTTAAAAGTGCTGCAGAAAGTATTATGCGAGAAGTTATGGGGACGGTTAATATTTCTCAAGCTTTGTCTGAAAAAAGACTCGACATAGAAAATTCTGTAAAGTCTAGATTGCAAAAAGTTTTAGACTCTTATCATTCAGGAATAAAAGTCATGAGTGTTGGTGTTTTGTACAGTTATGTTGCTCCTGAGGTAAGAGATGCATATCGCGACGTCCAATCTGCTAAAGCTGACAGAGAGAGGTTTATTAATCAAGCGCAAGCGTATAGAAATGAAATAATTCCTAAGGCGCATGGTAAAGCTCAGTCTATAATCGAAGGAGCTATGGGTTATAAAAAAGCAGTGATATCTAAAGCAGAAGGTGATGCTGAAAAGTTTTTAGATATCTATAAATCCTATGCACAGAATAAAGAAGTGACTTCTAAAAGAATGTATATAGACACTATGGAAGAGATCTATAAAAATAATAATAAAATTTTAGTAGATAAAGATCTAGCAAAAGGCGTCTTGCCTTACTTATCACTTGATAAATTAAATAAATAAAATGATGAAAAAGAAAAAGATATTGAACATAGCTTTAGCGGTAATTTTTGTTCTGTTTTTTTTGGTGAGCAATTCTCTTTATATCTTGGATCAGAGAAAAATCGCTATAATTACCCAATTTGGTGAAGTGATTTCTCAAAAAACATCCCCTGGATTAAAGTACAAAATTCCTTTTATTCAAACTGTAATCTTTTTTGACAAAAGGTTGCAAAATATGACTTTTAATATGAATGACTTTAATGAAGTTGTTGCTCTTGATCAAAAGACCTTAAAACTTGACGCTTATGCAAAGTATAAAATAATAGATCCTAAGTCTTTTTACGAGTCTGTGCAAAATAACGAAAAGTTTAGAACAAGATTAGGTTCTATTGTTGAGTCAAGTATTCGAGAAGTGATTGGTCAGGTGAAATTCATTGATATCCTAGGTGAAAAAAGAAATGTGATTCATGAGAAGATAGTGTCATTTGTAAATGAAGACGCTAAAAATTTTGGAGTCAATGTTGTTGATGTAAGATTGGTAAGGGTGAACTTGCCTGATAAGGCTAGAGAAGCAGTGTATAACAGAATGAGGACAGAAAGAGAGAAAGAAGCGAAGGAAATTAGGGCGATAGGTCAGCAGGAAAGCGATGTTATTCGTGCCACTGCTGAAAAAGAGGAGAGGATTTTTATTGCTGAAGCAGAGAAAAAATCTGAAATCATTAAAGGGCAAGGAGATGCAAAGGCTATAACCATATATGCTAATTCATTTGGAAAGGATAAGGAATTTTTTGAGTATTATAGATCTTTAGAGGCGTATAAAAAGGTATTCAATAACGCTGCGGTATATATCTCATCAGATAATCCGTTTTTGAAATATATGAATAAAAAATGAGAGATCGTACTGCTGTCTTTTCTGAAAAACTTAATATAGTGGTGATATTTGGAGGGCAGACTTACGAGCACTCAGCTTCTGTTTTGTCTGCGTTGAATATTGTCGAGAAACTTGATAAAAAAAAATACCACATCTTTGCGTTATATATAGATAAAGCAGGCAATTGGCATTTTTTTAACCATGTAGATATAAAAAAAACATCTAGCTTTGTTAATAAGTGTTCTATAGACATTTTATATTATGATGCCGTTAAAACAAACAAAGCTATTTGTGCATTCTTAGAGCAAAAAGTAGATGTCGCCTTTCCCATTATTCATGGTCCAATTGGCGAGGATGGAGCTATTCAAGGGTTTTTAGAAACAGTTGGCATTCCCTATGTGGGATCTGATGTGCAGAGTTCTGCTATGTGCATGGATAAGGAAGCTTCAAGACTAATTGCAAAAAGCCATGGAATTAATTGTGTGCCTTTTTTTAAGATTGATTTTACCAAGGAGTCGGTAGATATAGATAATACTATAAAAAAAGTTATTCATGAATTTGGTTTTCCTCTTTTTACAAAACCAGCTTCTGCAGGCTCGAGCATTGGAGTTGCAAAACATGAGGATTTTGGTTTTTTAGAAACTTCGCTCAGTGTGGCTTTAAAATTAAGCAATAAGGTGCTGATAGAAAAAGCAATAAATTGCAAAGAGATAGAAGTGGGAGTACTTGAAAACATAGAAAGCTATGAAAATCCTAAAATTTCAATGCCTGGAGAAGTTAAATCTGCCAGAGAGTTTTATGATTATGAAGCAAAATATTTGATGAAAGAAGGCGCTGTCTTGGATGTGCCAGCATTAAACCTATCAGATAAATTATGCGAAGCGTTAAGGGAAATGTCTGCTAAGATATTTAAGGCATTGAATTGCAAGGGGCTAGCAAGGGTAGATTTTTTCATCGAAAAGGAAACGAATAATATATATTTTAATGAAATTAATACATTGCCTGGCTTTACTGATATAAGTTTGTATCCAAGGCTGATGAAAACTATAGGCATCACTTATACTAAGCTGCTTGATTCATTGATAAAGCTAGCGCTAAAAAATGGGACAGTTGCGTTCAGAAAAAAGAATTTTTATATCGATGTGTTAGATGCAATAGAGCAAAGTAGACGAAGAGATTGATGAATCAAGTATTAAATGTTGTTATAGCTGCAATTTTAGGTCTTGCGTTTGGGAATTTTGCAACCACTTTCTATTATAGGATCTCAAAAAATCTAAAATTTTTAGGATTTGATTATCATAATAATCTTCCTCCAATGTGTTCTAGATGCGGTCATCGCCTCAAGGTTTCAGATTTTTTTCCGATCCTTGGTTTTATGAAAAACAAAGGTAGATGCCGATATTGCAATAAGCACATAACGAAAATTTACTTATTGATAGAGATATATTCAGTAGTATGTTCTATATTATGTTATGTTCTCTTTCATTTTTCTGATTGGTACATATTGCTCTATATTTCCGCACTCTTTTCAGTAATTACATCTTTGCATTTGTATGTAAAATCAAAAACTTACACGACTCCTTTAGTAGTATTATTAATTGTAGGTAGCCTATATAACGTTCTTATAAATTTAAGTGTGCTCGATCTTTTATTAAAAGGAGTGATTGTATTCATCGCTATAATTGCGTTAATGAGGATATCATTTAAAGCAAATATATATATTATGCATCATACTGAATTATATAAGATAGCGATAATTAGTTTTTTTTGGTTAGATTATGAAGTTTGGATTTTATACTCCATGTTTTTATTTATAACTTACCTATTGTTTAGGAAATATAGGATTTTTTATCTGTTATACTGTAGTAACTATGTTATAATCTCATTGGTGAGTATATTTTTGCATGCGAAGGTTTACAGTGCGTACTAATACAGAAGCAGTATCATATTACGACCAGGCGTTTGCTTGGTATTTAAATAAGTATGTTGCAAAAATATACCATGCGCGATACATAATGATTTTTACAATCCTATTTTTAGCAACTGCATACGTCGCATATTCTATTTCTCAGGAAGTGAATTATACGCAAAAATATCCGATTCCTATTTATTTTGATGAAGAAGTAACGCATTTTGCTAACGTATCTAAAATTGATCAAAAAGGTATCTCGACTAATGCTGCTGTTGCGAAGCATATGATAGAGCATTATCTCAAAGAGTATGAAGACTTTGATGACGATATGGTGATGCCTAAAAAGTTAGAGCAAAAATTAAGACGCGTAAGTGTATTATCTTCTGCTAAAACATTTAATAAGTTCTGGAAATCCCTTGATCTTGATGCTCAAAAAAGCAAAATACTAAAATATCGTTTTGGGAACTCACAGAAGATAAAAATACAAGATATATCTTTTGCAAGACATGATAAAACACCTAGAAGAGCATATGTTAAATATGCGGTGTACAGTAACATAAATGGTGTAAAGTCTACTCATCATAAAATTATAGAGCTTGAGTTTATAATGTCAGATATTACCAGTTCTTTTGTTAAATCAAGGTCAAAATTTGTTTTTTTAGTGACCGATCTAAAATTTAATATTGTTTAATATATGAAGAAAATTTTATTTTTAGTATTCGTTTTTATGATTATTCCTCAAATGCTTTTTGGTGCCATATCTCCAAGATCTATAGGAGGTGAAAGTAGAATCAAGCTGATCAATTATGTGCCAAATTCTGTTTTTAGATATACAGGTCATTACTATTATCAAGGAATTATAGAATTTTCTCTAACCGAAGAAATACAAACAATTACAATGGGTACCCCTACCCCATGGCAAATGACTTATTCGAAAAATAGAATTTTTTTAAAACCTGTGGAAGAAGATGCAACCACTAATATGACTGTGATTACAAATAAAAGGATGTATTTTTTTGAAATGCATGCAAAAAACGCTGATGGCGTAGGAGATGACGATCTAGCTTTTATAGTAAAGTTTGTATATCCTAGTGAAAATGTGTATTCTACGATACAAAACGTTGCAGCATCAACAGGTCCTAATTTAGCAAACCCTAGTTTATATAATTTCAACTATAAGATAAGTGGTAAATCAGAAGAGATAGAGCCGGTTCAAGTTTTTGATGACAAAGTGTTCACATATTTCAAGTTTAAAAAGTATTATTCTGCTATTCCGGCTATTTTTCATGTCAACCCAGATGGATCAGAGGGTTTGGTGAATTATAGAGTCGAAAAAGGTTATGTGATAGTCGAGAGAGTTGCCAAACGATTTACTTTAAGGTATGGCAAGGATGTGATTTGTGTCTTTAATGAAAACCTACTTAAGAAGCATTGATTATGTTTCTAAGAGTTTGTCAAGTCGCTTTTGGAGCTATAATTCTTCTGATTATTGTATTGTTTTCTATACTTTTTGGTACTTTGAAACTCACTGACAACACTTATGTGTTTTTTGACACTAGCGCCTCAAATCATGCGTTTATCTATTTCCAAGATGGGATTAGCAATGTGATATATATCTTAGGATACTCATCTTTACTTATATCTTTATTTTTTGTAGTATTTTCTATCAAGTTAATTTTGAGGATACCTAATAAAAACTTTATAGGTAGATTTATCTTATTATTTCCGTTACTTATCAGTGGATCGTTGTTATTTTCGTCATGGAATATGCATCGTGACACTTGGGAGACGGGTTTAGGTGGGATATTAGGAGATTATCTGAAAGATATATTTCTCAGATATTTAGATGCTTTTAGCGTATACCTCTTTTCTTGGGTTTCTTTTTCTATCTTATTATTTTTTTCAATTGGACTTTCTTGCAAAGAGTGGAAATTGTGTGTTTTCAAAATCTGTCAAGTTTTCAAGACTGTGTTACAAAAAATTTGGCATAAGCTGAATCACTTATCTCATCAAAAAGCACAAAATGAAAAAGTGTTAGAAGTTTCTAAAAAAGAAATATCAAAATCCGTTATCGCCAATACCCATAAAAACAAAGACAACATTTTACCAAGTGTCGAGTTGCTTAAGATAGGTGTGAAAAAAGATGATAAAGAGATAGCCGAAATAAAGAATAAGTCTATTGAGAAAAAAGAGCAGTTACAACAAACTTTAATGGATTATGGAGTACAAGCGGAGATTATAGATCATAGTATTGGACCTGTTGTGACTTTATATGAGATTGAACCTGCTCCTGGGACTAAAGCATTTCGCATCATTAGTTTATCTGATGATATTGCAAGATCCATAAGTGCAATTTCTACAAGAATTTCTGTTGTTCCTGGGAAAAATGTTTTAGGGATAGAAATACCAAATGATAAAAGAGAGGTGATATATTTAAGGAAACTAATAGAAAGCAAGGAATATCAAAATCATAATTGCTTATTGCCTTTGGTGTTAGGTGAAAATATATCTGGTAATCCTGTGATTGCTGATTTAGCAAAGATGCCTCATTTATTGGTTGCTGGAACAACTGGTTCTGGAAAATCTGTGGCAATCAACACAATGATTTTATCCATATTATATTCTTGTAGTGCTAAGAACTGTAGATTTGTCATGATTGATCCTAAAATGTTGGAATTATCAGTTTATGAAGGGATACCACATTTATTGTCACCTGTTGTCACAGATCCAAAAAAAGCTGTTGAAGCTTTGAAATGGGTGGTTCGTGAAATGGAACAAAGATATAGGGCGATGGCCTCTTTTGGCGTTCGTAACATATCGGGATTTAATAATCTAATTAACGAAGCTTTAGCAAAAGGAGAGGTTTTAGAAAGATCCATTCATATTGGCTTTGATGATGAGACTGGTGATGCGCAATATCAACAAATGACAATTACGGAGCCGTTACCATGTATTGTTGTTATAGTGGATGAAATGGCAGATCTTATGCTTGTTGCTGGAAAAGAGATCGAAGGATATATTCAAAGAATTGCGCAAATGGCAAGGGCATCTGGTATACATCTAATTATGGCGACTCAAAGACCTTCAGTAGATGTGATTACGGGTGTAATCAAGGCAAATTTTCCAACAAGAATCAGTTTCCATGTGACATCAAAAATAGATAGCAGAACCATTCTTGGTGAACAGGGCGCTGAGCAACTATTAGGAATGGGTGATATGTTATATATGTCCACAGGGGGCAATATACAACGAGTACACGCGCCATTTGTCAGTGATGATGAAGTAGAAAAAGTGGTTAATGAGTTAAAAAATCATGAAAAACCAGAATATAATTTAGATTTTAATAGCCTAAAAGTCACAGAGGATAAAGGGGGGGGGATTGATCATAACGCCTGTGTAATGGATTCTGAAGATAGTTTGTTTAAAAAAGCAGTGGAGATAGTGATTGCTGATAACAGACCCACTACAAGTTATGTGCAAAGACGTTTGAAGATAGGTTATAACAAAGCAGCTTCTTTAATTGAGCAAATGGAACAAGAAGGCATAGTGTCTGCACCTAATTTTCAAGGCAAAAGAGAGGTTTTAAAAAATCAATAATTGAACTTAATGTAGTTGTTTTTTATCGTGCATTATTTAAAAAGTAATCAGCTTCTTTTTTTATGTCTTTAAAAGCAAATTTCCGTAAAAATTTGCCATTTTCAAATACCTTTATCAAATGATTTTCATGATTTTTTAGATCTTCAACTTTAATTGTCTTGTAAACCTCATCTTCTTTTATTAATGCTAGCCTGCCTGCTTTAGAAGCTTTAGATTGTGCAGTGATAGGTTTCTTGCAAACATTTTGCCATTCCATATTTTTTCTTTTGATAGCAGAAAGTTTCATGGCAAATCTCTGGGTATCTCTGTTTATCTTTTGCAGCAATCCAGCGCCCATGCCAAAAGATATGTTGTCAGCACTAATGCTTTTTTTCTCCATTGCTTGCAATATATTTGATATCACAGATATAGAAACCCTATCTCCATGCAGCACTCTTAAAGATTCGTGTAATAACTTATATCCTTTGGAATTAACTGTATAACCAAATTTTTGCATCAATATTTCTATGATTTTTAAAACCACATCCACTGGCTCTCCGCTGTCTGATCTGATAATTAATAATCCCTTTGTTGCAATAACTTTCTCCCTTAAAGCATCTCCCCATATTTTTGATACAGCGTGATATATGTCATATGAATCGCTGACCACGGCATATATTGATCCTTCTTTAGAGAACTCATTTACCATATTTTCGTATGCTTGGAGTTCACTATCTTTTCCCCAAGAAATTATAGTGGAATGCTCTGATGCTGGAATTGTTGCATAGTCACTGATGTTAATGTCATAATATCTTTTTCCAAATATTAATGATGAGATGGTGCTTGTAGAAAAAAAACTTATTAAATGAGCGAGGCCGCCTATCCCCGCTGATTCAAATGAGCTGACGCCTCTTGCTCCGAAATCTGCAAGCATATAAGGCATTCTTTCTAAATTATCAGATGTTTTGATTAAATACTCTTTTATTATTTTTTTGCATTCGTGGGATATGGTTGCAACAGTGCTTGGATACCAAATAGCTCTTAATAAAGATGTTTCGAGATATGTTGGCAGCCAAAAGCACTGAGGATCGGTGTTTGTTATTTGAAGCAAAGCATTACGATTGGGTATCACAGAACCTTCTTTAACGGCTTCGATAGAGATGGGAAGGTAGCCAGAATGTTCTTTAAGTATATATTCCCATCCAGCTTTATTGAAATTCAGACCATGCAAAGAGAGTACCTCTTCTGCTTCATCGATATCTTTTTGAGTGATTGGTTCTTGGCAATATTCTTGCAAAAACATTTGTAGACCAAAAAACATGCTGCTTTTAAAGTCTCCGCCACGAGATTCAATGTAACACGAAAGATACTCTGTATCTTTTGGATATTGTACATAATGTGAAACTTTATACGAGTCTGTGTTTAATATTATATTGGTCATATTGCTTTGCCTCATTGAATTTGCTGACCATGATTTAGTAAAGATCTTATTTTGTAAAGCAAAATAATAGCTCTTTATTCTAGTTGAGATATTTGATAGAATAATACGTGAGTAATACCCTGAAAGGATGGATTTTTATAACAAGCTAGCATTAATAGCTCAGACAGCCGCAGAAAAAGCTGCTATGGCAACTTTTGATTTTATTGGCAAGGGAGATAGCAAAGGAGCCGATCAAGCTGCTGTTAACGCTATGAGGAATTATTTGAATGAATGTGCAATTAGTGGAAGGGTTGTGATTGGAGAGGGTGAGAGAGACAAGGCGCCAATGCTATACGTTGATGAAAAGCTTGGAAAGGGTGGTGAAGAAATTGATATAGCGGTTGATCCTCTTGAAGGTACCAATTTATGCGCCAATTCTCAACAAGGTGCGATGTCAGTTATAGCGCTTGGTAAGAAAGATGCTTTTTTGCGTGCACCTGATATTTATATGCAAAAGATTGCGATTGGAGCGCAATATCCAAAAGATGCCATCAGTCTGAATAACTCAGTCAAAGAAAACCTAACTGAGCTTGCAAAACATAAAAAAGTTAAGACTTCTGATTTAAAAATTATAATACTTGATAGAGAGAGGCATCAAGAGATCATAGAAGAGGCAAGATCTCTGAATGTCAATGTTGGATTAATTGCAGATGGTGATATTTCTGCAGCTTTATTATCATCTATGAAATTTTGCAGATATGTAGATATGTATATAGGTATTGGTGGAGCTCCAGAAGGTGTTTTGGCAGCAGCGGGCTTGAAATGCTTGGGCGCACATATGTTAACAAAATTAGTAGCTTTAAATGATGAACAAAAAGAAAGAGCCAAAATCTTCAATATAGATCTAGAAAAGATATATACAATAGATGATTTGGTGACAACAGATGCGGTTGTCGCAATGACAGGAGTCACTAATGGTGATATTGTTGCAGGTATACGAAAATCTCATTCAAATTCTTTCAAGGCATTTTTGAGCACTGTGATTTTTGATTCTTATAATAAGACTATGATACGAAAATATACTACAGTTTTATAAATGTGATTGAGATAAAAGATGTAGCAGTGATATTATCTTCCAAGCCATTTCAAGAAAAGCTATTACTTGTGAAATGTTTTTCTCAAGAGCATGGAGTGATCTCGGGAATCTCTAGAATTACTAAAAAAGGCTCATTTATTACAC